>JAAUPT010000355.1 GCA_012032965.1 Nitrospira sp. | reverse complement strand
CCCTGAATTTGAACCTGCTCGATGGCGTGCTGGTCCGATTCCAACCGATTATTCGCACTGTCCAGCAGAACATTCCGGCATCGTCCTGCAGTACCGGGCTTCCAGTAGTGCCTCCGACGAAAATCACGCTTCCGGGGACCGCAGAGTTGGACAGCGAACGGTCTGCCAGCTGCTTAAGGTCATCTTTGAGGTTAATTCCGGCGTCTCCGGTGGGCGCCGACGGCAGCTCAAGACCCTTGTAGACTTCCCATGACATTGCAAGATCTCCAATGAAATAGATGTGGGACTCGAATAAACCACAAATGGCCCGAGAACGGCCAAAGGGAAATCGCAGATATCTCGGTTGCGACTGCCGGACAGGGCGTTCCGTAGGGGCTGACTGAATGGTGCCCCCATTAACGATAGGCGTCGGACATCTGAACGGCAAGCCCGTTGCCGACAATTCGTCAGAACAGCGGGGAATCCCGATTCCGTCGAAAATTGAAGGAAGTGATATTGACTCCCTGAAGGAGTTTTGGAATATCGCCACCATCTTTCGAAGGACGTTTCCATTGAACGACGACATCTATTCGCGATCACCTTGAAAGCCCATTCCATGTCGGCATTTTGGAAAACGCATCGGCAGTCTGGTCCAGGCGTAATCCGGCCTGCGGCGACGAAGTCACACTGGCGCTTCGCATCTCTGGAGACATCATCGTCGAAGCATCGCATCAGGTGCGGGGATGCATGTTATGCAAAGCCTCCGCTTCCATCTTGTGTGAGTACCTCCAGGGACTGCCACTCATTCGAGCAAGAGCAATCTCAGATGAAGACGCAATTCTGTGGACCGGCATCAACATCAGTCCCGGAAGACGCGGATGCTGTGCTCTGCCTGTTTGGACGTTGCGCGAACTTCTCAATCAGGAAGACGAGACTTGTGTAAAGTAAAATCCATGCAGGCACCAAAGTCAGCATTACAGAGGATTTGGATACCAGGCGAATTCCAACGGAGCGTTATGGCGTTCAACAACCACCAGAGTGCCGTCTTTCGAAACCCCTGAAAAGGAATACTGCCGGGCAGTTCCTTCTTCGACTACGATGACGGTGTCCGGTTGCCCGATTTCGGATATCAACTCAGAAATATTCCGATGTCGTCTGAGCGTTTCCATGTCCACCATCATCAGGAAGCCACTTTCTGGAAAGAACACAAGCCCCTATGAGCGCTCGCTTCGAAAACTTCTGGCCGGGCTTTTCTTTTGACGAGACGATTCCATCATACCGATTTCTGGCGTCGGACCTGGCCGCACAACCTCTCGTCATAGGCAGTGTATTCGGACGCTCGACAGAACGGTTCAACGTGCTTTTTTCGGGTGAGTGCCTCCGGTCCATTTGCTGGCGGGATGATCACTTTGAATGGGAGGATGGAAGGGGAACGGGTAGTGCAGAGTGGTTTGTGGGGATTCCCCGCGTAAGTCATCATCAGGCGCTGTGGCAACCACTTTTCTACTTTTTCTGGGCTGACTATCGAGACGAAACAAACGTGTCAGTCAAATCGCTCACACAGAACCACAAAGAATATGGTGTATCTGTCTTGATGAACAATCACAGTTGGGGCAGCCTTGCAAGAAGGCGATTTGACATTGCCCATGCACTCTCGCATTTTGTGCCTGTACATGCAAATTCTGCAATGCAGGCCGGTGCTCCCGCAGATTCTCAAGTCACGTATCATGACGTTCCTGCTGGATTCGGCAACAAGCTTTCCTTTGTCAGTCGATTCACACACCACCTCTGCTTTGAAAATGAGACGTTCCCCGGTTATCTCACGGAAAAACTGTTTGATCCTCTTATCGTGGGGTCCGTACCGTTGTACGCAGGAGATCCCTTGGCTGGAGAATGGTTTGACGCCTACAGTTTCGTGGATTGCATTGATCTTAACGCCGAAGAAATTGCAGCTGTGGTCCGGAGTCGAACTGAAATTGTCGAGTACGTAGCACGGCGACGCGAGACATTGTGTCGCATTTCGTTTGAGGATATGGAAAGCCAGACAAGGGCATTTCACCGAAGGATTCTATCGCAATTGTGAGTGGCGTATTGGACTTTCACGGCGAAGTTGATGACTATTCGTCCCCACGTTCACGTTGCCTGAAACGCTGTTCCACTTATGCTGGGTGTTCGACATGGAATTCACCTCCGACTGGTTTTCGCACAATATTCTCATCTGGTCTCAATACGTGGCTCCTTTAGCAGGCCGACCACTCCAGATCCTCGAAGTCGGCAGCCATGAGGGGCGAAGTTCCGTTTGGATACTGGAGAATCTCATGACAGATTCGGCCTCTCGACTCAGCTGCGTCGATCTCTGGGAGTCGGACGAAGTCCATCGGAGGTTTCGTGCGAACATCATCGAGACAGGTCGCCAGTCTCAAGTGATTGAATACGTCGGAGAATCTTCGTCGGTCCTGAAATCCGTGGACGGAGCATTTGACCTCGTCTACATCGACGGCAGCCACGAAGCTCGATCCGTGCTGACTGACGCCGCGTATTGCTGGACCGTGCTAAAACCGGGTGGACTTCTGATTTTTGACGATTATGGATGGAGTGGTCCCGTCGAGTTTCCGCCTCGAAATGCCATTGATGTTTTCCTGCAATTGTGGATGACGCAGATTGAAGTCCTGCATAAGGGGTATCAGGTGTTTGTTCGTAGACGAAGTGCAGTGAATACGTTCTTGCCTCAGGAATCTCCCTGATTAGTGATTGGCCGAAAAAGTTTAAAACAACAACGGTGCTGCAAGACGAAATTTACAGGAGTCATCGCCATTGCGGAGTGAACCTCGCAGGACAGTCCATTTAGAGAACATCTCAAGTCAGCCACTTATCAGTTGCGTGATGCCGACATTCGGCAGGCCCGCTTATGTCCCGGAGGCTGTCGCTTGCTTTCTGCAGCAGGATTATCCTCGTAAGGAACTGATCCTGTTGAATGATTGCCCCGGCCAGTCCTACGTCGGTGATGTCGAGGGAGTCCGAATTGTTAACGTTCCGAACCGTTTTCAAACGCTGGGCGAGAAACGCAATGCCTCGATCGAGATGGCGCGAGGCGAGATCATCGCGGTTTGGGACGATGACGATATCTCGCTCCCATGGAGGCTTTCATGGAGCTGGCAGGAAATGCAGCGTCTCCAAACGCCGTTCTATCGGCCTGCCGAGTTCCTCGCATATTGGGGTGAGAAGGAGTTGCACAACAATCGGGCAGTTCCAGAGTGGGTCAGCCACGGACCGGTCGCTTTCACAAAAGACATTTGGGACAAAGCAGGTCGGTATCCTGCCCAGGGCGTTGGTGAAGATCGGCCCTGTTTTCGGCCTTCTCAAC
>JAAUPT010000354.1 GCA_012032965.1 Nitrospira sp. | reverse complement strand
AAATTCTGCTGAGTGGATTCATGCCAAGCCAAATCCCTGGGGAAGTAAAAAAGTTGCTGAATAGACGAAATGCTGCTTCGGATGGATACGTGGGAATCCCCCGATACCGTAGTGGTCTTGGAACAGCCTGGTCTTTGTTCTGGTCGTCATAGAGCCCCCGAATGAGTTCGAACACCGCAGAGCCCGTCCCGGGCAACAGCGACTTGAACAGCTCGACCACCGGGAGAAAATCGATCTGGTCCCAATGCATGGCCCCCATGCAGGACATGAAACGCGCCTGTTCGAACCCTCCGTCATCGAGAATATACAGCGCGTCCTTTCGCTGCCGAATGGTCGCCGTCCCTTGAGGATCGATGCTGAAGTCTTCATCCCGATAAAACCACTGCACTTCTTCCATGGGGACCCGTAGCGCCCCGGCTGCCATGGCACGAAGATCATCGGGAGTGATCCGCTGCCAATTGGGCCTCGTGGCAAGATTCAACTTCGTCTCATGCACCAATCCGCAGGGCTTAATGCCAACCCACCGGCCCCAATCCAGTCGGACCCTTGCGCGCGTCAGTGTGGTGTTCCCTTCCACCATCGACTCCCATTCGCACTCATGTAAAGGGTGTCCTGCCGGATCGGTCGCAAGGAACCGTCGTCCATCAGGTCGATAAAAGACGAGATGCCCGGTCGGAAGGGGTTTGGCACGGCCGCCGATCTTATCGAAACGTTCAGCGAGTGCGCGGGTAGAAGGAAACTGAAGATGACCGGGAGTATTCAGGGCAACTACAAGAGCATTCGAGGGCATTTATTCACGGAGCTGGCCGCTTCCCAGGACAATGAATTTTGAGCACGTCAGCTCTTCCAATCCCATGGGGCCTCGCGCATGAATTCTCGAGGTGCTGATGCCGATCTCGGCTCCAAGCCCGAATTGATACCCATCGTTGAGTCGAGTAGAGGCATTCACCAGAACGGCGCCGGCATCGACTTCTTTGAGAAACCGCATCGCGCGTCCGTAATCCGTCGTGACAATCGCTTCCGTATGTCGCGACCCATATTGCGCGATATGTTCCATCGCTTCATCCATATTCTTCACGATTTTCACGGCAAGAATGAGATCGAGAAACTCTTTTCCGTAATCCTGTTCGCTTGCCGGCTTGGCGTCGGAGAGCACCTGACAGGTCTTTGGACAGCCTCGAATCTCGACGTTGGCGGCTTTGAGACTTGTCGCGAGTTTGGGCAACAGAGTCCTCGCGATCGATTGGTGAAGCAACAAGGTTTCCATCGCGTTGCAGGTGGACGGTCGTTGGGCCTTTGCATTGATACAAATGGCTTCGGCCATCGACGCATCCGCTGCGGCATCGACATACACATGGCACACACCGGCATCATGCTTGATGACTGGAATCGTCGAATGTTCCGCGATGAGTGTCATTAACGATTCCCCTCCTCGCGGAATGATTAAATCAATGAATCGGTCCTGCTTCAGGAGCACAGGAACCACCTCGCGATCTACACGGTCGACGAAGGTGATGGCACCGGATGGAACACCAGCCTGTTCCGACGCCTCGGCTAAAATGCCAGCGATTGTCGTATTGGAGTGAATCGCTTCACTCCCTCCTCGCAACACACAGACGTTACCCGATTTCAGACAGAGGGCCGCTGAATCCGCCGTTACATTTGGACGTGATTCATAAATGATCCCGATCACACCGATGGGCACACGGACCCGCCCGACTTGCATCCCATTGGGCCTCGTCCACATGGTTGACATCATCCCTACGGGATCAGGCAACTTCTCCACTTCACGAATACCGGCGGCCATCTCTCCAATCCGCTTCTCAGTCAGCCTCAGCCGGTCTGCCATCGCTTTATTCCCAGGCGTCGTGCCGAATGCCTCGAGATCTCGTTCATTCGCAGCGAGCAATTCGTCAGACTTTGCTACGAGCGCTTCCGCCATCGTGAGCAGCGCTTGATTTTTGGTCGATGTCGACAGCGAAGCCAATTTCCTCGTTGCCCGTTGGGCCTTGGAAACCAGCTCTCGAACATACTCGGAAATAGGGAGCGGCTCAGATTCTTCGCTCTTCTGGTCCGAGACAGTGCTACTCCGCGTTTCCATGCCTCTCCCAATGATTCGTGCGTTTGACAACAATGCTGACAATACCGTGTGGGTAAGAGACGGGTCAAGGGCCCGTACCGACACTGCTGGCTCGGGTGATGTCCTGTTTGGTGAAACGCCTCTGGTCTAAGAAGCCGGTTCCGCGGGCATAACGGATGTGTCGGAAGATTCTGGAGGTATATCCACACTCGGCATCGACGGCGAGTCGGTTGAATCTACTACGTCATCCGGAGCATCCATCGATTCTTCTGTTGGTGAATACTCAGGGAGCGCCTCCTCAACTGGTCGCACCGGCTGATTCGATATGGCTGGCTGCCCAGGAACCGAGGTCACGATGGATCCGGGTACCGCTGCCATGGATGGATTGGGATATTGGAATACCCAATCAAAATGGGTAGGTTTCCCCTGAAAGTGGCGAACCGCAAGTGGAAAGTTCTCCTGTTTGAGCGGTCGATCGCGGCTTGTGCTCCGAACCCCCATAATGCCTCCGGTAGGTGCACGAAGCAATTGCCATTCACCACGGCCTACCGGATCGAGATAGATCTTCCTCAAGAACGGTTTGGGCAACCTTGTGAGTTCGGCAAGCGTTTGAGGATACACTTCTCCGGGCATGACTCTTCCGGCTTTCGCGTGAGCTGAGTAGAGGGCCAATGCCGTTTGAATTTCGATCCCCTTGGCCAACAAATCTGCTTCCAGCTCCCGCTGGACCATCGTCTTCCACTGCCTGGCCGCCATCGTCATGGTGAGCCCCATCACCGTGATAGCCATCATGACCATGAGGTAGGAAAATCCTGCTTCCGGCCATCTCAGTGATGATGAAGCTCTCTGCATCACCCCTCACTCCTGCTCCACCGTTTCTTCCGACAACAACACGATCCTATCCATGCTGGTATCGGTATCTCGCATGATCACACTTTCGGCGGTAATGGCTCGGAGAATCAAATGGTTGTCAACGTGGTCCCCAACTTTGAGCATCATCACCTCATCGTCTTTCCTCAGCACAGCCATCGCGTTGTTTTTCTGTCGACTCTCACCCATGCGCAAAAATCCCAGGTATCGGTATTGTGCCGACTCCCCCGCCTCCACTTGTTCCGCAACAGTCTCATCCGAAGTCGAGCCTTGTTGGTTCTCTACTGCTGGGTCCTGGCTGAGGGGAAACGAGCCATCGGGACGAGGCATTGCAAAATATTCCGAGGTTCCGTGAAACTCACCTCACGCTGAACACCCGCTGATGCAAGGACGTCCC
>JAAUPT010000353.1 GCA_012032965.1 Nitrospira sp. | reverse complement strand
TCTCTTGCTTGATCTCGAGGCGAATCAAGTCATCTTCAAGGACTTGGGGGGTTAACTCTAATGTGACTCCGACGTCTTTCCGTTCGATCGTGACCAGCGTTCCACCAGTGATCCCTTGGGCTTGTCCCGTTGGGAACGGTCGATTTTCACCCACGACGATCTTGGCCTTTTGATTATCGGCAGCGAGGACCTGGGGCGTAGAAAGGACGTTCGTATCGGTGAGATTCATCAGCAGGTTCATAAAGGCACGGACGTTGACGGTGTTCAAGACGGTGACGGCCCCACCTGTTGCTCCGCCCGCAGCGACGCCACTGATCGCCTGCGCAACAGTGGCGAGATCTTCCGGCGCTCGGTTCAATCCGCCGATCCCCTGTAAAAAACCAGATTTACCTGCACCAAGAACCTGAGTGGGGTCGGTGCCGATTTGTCGCAATCGGTCAACCTGAACCTCCAGAATGACGGCTTCTACAAAGACCTGCTTGCGCCGGAGATCTAGGTCATGAATTACTGTCCGGAGGTGGTTCCAGGCGACTTTGGTCGAACTGATAACGATGGAGTTGGTTGCCTTGTCGGCAAACACTTGGACGGGCGCTTCAAATTCGGTCAGCGGTCTGATCGGAGGTCGAACCCCAGGGGTTAGCTTGAGCCACAGTCTGTGAACGCGCCACCAGATTGGTCAGGACCGCGGCCAGATCCGTCGCATTAGCGTGCTTGAGTTTATAGACAAATACGCCACGCTCCGGAGGAAGATCACCCATGGGCACGACTTGGTAGAGATTGTCTCCTTTTGGGACCACGGCCATCCGAGCGGCTTCTAATGCGGCCACGAACATCCTGAAAGCCTGCTCCGTCGAAATCTTGCTCGGAGAGAAGACAGAGATCTTCCCCCCTTGCTTCTTAATTGTTTCATCCAGGACGAAATTTTTCCCGGTAAGCTCGCTAATAAAGCGTACAAACACGGGGATCTCGACGTCGTTGAAATCGAGTGCCACTTTGGCTGGTTGGGCTGCCGAGACCTGTGAAAAACCGTGAGAAGACAAGGCGAAAGTGAGTATGAATAGCCAAGCCACGCAGGCTTGGAGCCGCCTGCGGGTTGTTAATGAGGATCTGAAGCCTGAGGGGTTTTGCACGATGGACTTGTAATTCCGTGGTATCGGCTCATCTTGATAGGACAATTTGACCGTATCATAGGCATATCGTAAGACACAACAAGGATGAAGTTTTTCGAAGGGAATCGGAAACCAGTGCGCTTGAAACCAGTTGTTTCAACCTAGTTGGCCTACCGAGTGCTCGACACCCACTGGGCTTCCGGTAACTACTCAATACTTCTGCAAAGAGACCGATAAGGAGAAGGGGATGTGAGGGAGAGGGTAGGGAATGGATCCCAAGGTCGTACAAGATAAGGTTCTGGTTTTTTCTCAACAACTGCTCGCTGAGGCGAAGGGAGACCCCCTGCGAGCCTTAGGCCTCCTTGTCCTCGTGTTGGATGGCCCAGAGATACTCTCAACAGAGCATGCCTGGCGCCTTCTAGGTGAGGTGCGTCGCGTTCTGATGCCTGAAACCACCGAGGAATCTCCCATACCTACTCGGCATCTTGTGGGTACAGCTACCTGGGAAGGGGAGCAACATTGCCTTCGTTGTGGAAGAGTCTTGATCAAGCATCTTCGTGGGCCGGAGGAATCACTTCTCCCTGGGTATGTTTTTGAAATCGGTTCACGTGTGACTTCCGAGCAGTGTGAAAATTACCGAGTCTGTAAGTAGAGGCCTGACGACTGTCCGGTCAGGCTCCTATCCCGCTTGGGCGCGGCATGGTTCGACAAGATTCAGAGTGACTTGCGGATCACATATCCAGCAGACTTTCACCTCTGCTGTCGGTAGGAGTAACGCTTCGTCCAAAAATGGATGGAGAAGAGACATTCTATAGAGGCTGATTATCCAACTGATTGATTTCACAAGGCTTCGTTGCAAGATCCGATAAGCGGGAACGGCACTCAGATTGCAGACTCTTCACAAGTTTCGCCTCCATGCGGGCGATCAGTTGGGGGGCGGCGAAGATTGCTGATTAGTTCATTGTCTGAGGCCTCCGATGAGTAGAGATCTGCTAAGGTTGTAATGTGCGCTGGAATAAGAAACCCCCCGTAAAATCAGATAAAACTCAGACTATCCGTAGTCACAAGCGTGGTGTGGTTGGCTACAGCAGGAAGACCGCTCTGCTTGAGGAAGCCATCACCCAGATGAATGCGGGCAAGTATGGGCGATCTTCAGCCGCGCTCAAGGAATTACTCGCGCTTGACCCCAATAACATGGAAGCGCGGAGGCTTTTCGCCACATTACACCTTCGCCTTGGGAGTCTTCTTCCAGCAAAGCATGCATTTGACTCGCTCATCGACGAAGCCTTTCAGCGTCAAGACTATTGGCTTGCGGAATCGTTACTTCGTGAATACTTAGCGTCTGCCCAGCGGTGTGTTCCATTCTTGGAAAAACTTGGGATCGATCTATCAGGAAAAGGGAGATGCACTTGAAGCCGCAGCCGAATACGGTAAGGCCATCGATATCTTGATCGAGGATCCAGACGTCGAGAACCCTCAGCGTGCAGCTCAGCTCTATGCGAAAATTCGAGATCTTGCTCCGGCGAGTCCTGTGGCCTTCCGGCTAGCCTCATTCTTTGATGCACAGACCGGCGAACTACTAGCCCGTCAGCCGAGTGAGAACACAGAATCGATCTATGCTCCCGCAGTTGACGCAACGGCAGTGGATTCAGAGGTGCAGGCTCACTCTGAACCGACAACTGAGGCGATGCCATGGGAGCTTCCCAATCCTAATGACGTAGCCACGCTATCGAGTTCTTCATCTTCTCCCTCTCCAGCTGCATCCGCTGATGGTTCCAGCAAGGAAGACCTGTCCCCTGAAGAACAGGTACTGCCTATGGACTCACATTGTCCACCGCAGACGAAAGACGGGATCAGCGATGTAAATGATGAAATCTCGGAAGAGATTCGCACACAGGAAATTGCCACACCACCTTCTGAATCAACGATAGGCGGTCCTTTCGAGCAGATTGCATCCGGCAGTGTCCTGTCGGAAGTATTGCAACCAGACTCCGTTGGAGAGGTCTCTGTGACGCAAGGAGAGACCTCTCCGATTGTGCCACGAGGCGATGCAGCTGCAACCGAGGACCAGGGGAGTGCGTCGGGAGCGACTCGGCAAGAGGTTCTCACAGATGCTCTTAGTGCATCAGAGCCTTCGGTACTTACGGATTCAACGAAGGTTCTAGGGGCTCCCGGTGATACGGAACCGCATGCTTCTGATACTGAGGTCATAGTTTCCTCGCAAATGGAAGAAGACTCT
>JAAUPT010000352.1 GCA_012032965.1 Nitrospira sp. | reverse complement strand
GAGGTCCTCGCTATGCTGCAGTTGTTGGACAACCTGCTCAGCATAAATGGCGCAGCTTTTGACATCCGGGACTTGGTTGGAAAAAATGGCTTCCTTGATCCGGATGATTTCTTGCCTTGTGGAAGTGATCCAAGAACGATCGGCTTGCGATGAGGAAGCGGCTGCCTGGTGAGGTCGCGTTCCACTCCCTTGAGGATGAGCAGCTTGCTCTCGGATCAAATCAGACAACCGTGCCACTGGTCTATACTCTCCTCGACGCGAAGCTCTTCATTTCGCGCCTGCTTTTCGAGTCGCGGGATCTTGGCGGACATCAAGTTTATTAAGCTCCCGTTCCAATGTGGCCCTAATGAAGCCACTTGTCGTGTATCCCTGCTGTTTAAGGGTATCAAGTTTTTCCTTAAGCTCGACCGGAAGCTGAATGACGATACGAACGAGCTTGGCCATGGTCAGGACTCCCTTCGGTCAGAGCGCTAATATGGGACGAGTCTGCTGCACATGCTGTGCCTTGCTAGCATTATGCTAAGGCTGTGAAAATATTGATACTTCTGGTGTGCTTCTATATCATCCTTGCCAGAAAGAGCCAAAAACTGTCATTCCTAGCCGGTCTTGTACGGCAGAGAGAGCACCTACGAGAGAGACTCGGGAATGCTTGAAATTTGGATGAGTGACTGGTCAGCTGGATGAGCGTAAGAGGCGGTGCCAGTTGTTGTATTCACAACGCCATGGGCAGTTGAGGAGATCAATTGGGTTCATAACGAGATCACGCATACGGCTCACAGAAAATTCTGATGTCGATAGTCGCCCAGTAACCAAGATTGCTCCGTCACGGTCTGTACGAAATACCGCAGCCTCCTGGTCTTCATAGGCTTGAACCACAGATTTCACTGGATGCCCATACGGGTTGCTGGCTCCAACTGAGATGACTGCATACTGTGGGTGAAGCTGGCGGATCCAGTCCCGATCAAGGGAACTGTGTGCTCCATGGTGGGGCACTTTCAGTAAAGTCACAGGACGGCGGCCGTCTGCCGCTAACCGACTCAATCCGTCAGTCTCGATGTCAGCGGCGAACAGAATAGAGTGCACCCCACACTGGAGTCTTGACACGATGGAGTGATTGTTCAATGAGGTCCCGCTTTGGAGACGAGACACATCAAACCCAGTGGCGTTTTCAGGTGGGTTGAGAATCTTTAATTGACAGGCGCTTGAATGCAACAAGTCTTGTCCGCGTACCGCAACGTGTTCACTGATCCCACCAATGCGAAGAGCGGATTGCAGGTCTTGGGCGAATTGCTCAGGCCGATCGATGCCTCCACCCCAAAATTGTCCAATGGACATATGACGAAGTATCCAGACCAGTCCACCCACATGGTCCAGTTGCTGATGTGTCCCAATCACAAAATCAATATGATGGATTCTCCGATTCCAAAGAAAGGGTGCAATCACTCTTTGCCCCATATCAAACCTTTCGTGACGCGTTCCGCCGTCGATAAGTACCGTTCTGCCATCGGGGAGCTCAATGACAGCACTATCTCCTTGTCCGACATCGAGGAACGTAACACGCCAGTGGTCACCGTCTCCTTGCAAGCCGGGAGCAATAAACCACCAACCGAGCAACACAACTACGCTGCCAGCACCCATGATTCGAAATCGCCGTGGAACCGCATGGATGCTGGCCAACAGTACTCCCACATAAAAAAGTATCATCGTGGGAATTGATGGAGCCGCCACATGCCACTCTCCACCGGGGATCGCCGCACACCAACGAAGTCCCGATACCATCCAGTTAAATAACCGCTCCAGACCTTGCGCCATGAGTAGCACATCGGTATCTGCCACGATTGTCCATAGTGAGACCAGTAATCCTAGTGGTACCAACACAATACCGGTAAACGGGACGGCAACAAAGGTTTGTCATGATCCCCATCCATGGAACTTGATTGAAATAGAATGCGACCAGGGGAAGGGTGACCACTGTGACCGCCCCACTCATTAAAAGAGCTCCGAGTACGTGAGCTCTGACACGATATTGAAGGTGACGATGGAGGTCGCTTTCTTCTGTTTTTCTGATCGTATTTTCGAAATCATACCGATTATGGCCAGTACGGACAGAAAGGAGAGCTGAAAGGATATGTCGAAGATCGCTCGAGGATCGTGCAAAACGATGATGAGAAGAGCCGCTGCCATTGCATGCCCAAGATGACGTTCGTGTCCGAGCCAGACTGCCACCATTCCTAGGGTAATCATGATAAGCGAACGCATGGTCGCCAGTTCGGCCCCGGCAAGCAATGCATACAGGGCGACAGCTGGCCACGTGAAGAGAATGGCAACTTTTGAGGGAGTGATTCTTCGGGATACAGCCAACACGAATGAAGGAGGGAGCCATAGGATGGCTCGTTTCACGGTCCAAAAACACACCACGGCGACCAGCCCGAGATGTGAGCCTGAGATCGAGAGCAGATGAACGGTTCCTGTAATCATAAACCACTCCTGCATGTCCTGCTCAAGGTAACCGCGTTCACCGATGATCATGCCAAGAAATATCCCCAACGCTGGTTGTCTCAATGTGTGGACTGCTGCCTGCCGGATGGTGGCCCTCCACTGATCGATCTGACTCCAGAAACTCCATCGCCCCGTGAGTGGCTTTTCGATAAGCGTGATTGCGTGAGGACCGGTCACCGTAGTAACAAGATCAATGCCTTGATGTTCTATATAGGCTGCGTAGTCGAAGCCGGCTGGGTTTAAGAACCCCTTTGGACGGTGAAGAGTTCCCTGGAACATAATACGATCGCCCTGGTGAAGCGTCAGGTCAGCGCCGCGCCATACGACGCGTACCCTCCTGGATGTCATCATCATGGTGTCAGTTTCGAGAAGGATGGTCTGACGCCCTACACCGTACTGAACAGGCATGACAACCCGTCCGGTAATGATAGCACTCATTCCATTCTGAAAATCTGATGAAGGTGGATGAGGGTATGGTGGCGGGGTCGTGACGCTCCAATAGATGACCCCTGATAGAAGACTTATATACAGAAGCAGCGTACAGCGTGTGTCAAGGTAGCCAGCTCGTTCGATGATGCTGAAACCAAGGGCCGCGCCAATGAACAGCGCGAAGAGGAAGAGCGGGAAAAAGGGAAGCTGGGATCCGCCAAGAAGGCCAAGAAGAAATGCGGCCGTGAGAGATGGGAGCATGAGCGTCCCTCATGCACGGGAACACTCATCCGATATGTTCTCGTACAACCCTGGCAAGATCTTCGGCAACTTCATTCACGAGCGTGGACTGCTCACCCTCCACCATGATTCGCAATAATGGCTCAGTACCAGAGTATCGGATAACGACACGTCCACTTCC
>JAAUPT010000351.1 GCA_012032965.1 Nitrospira sp. | reverse complement strand
CCTCAGCTCGAATCTTAGAACGTAGCCACCAGCACCGCTCTCTCTAGTCTCCACCCTTGGGCGTGTCTTTTCGGAACTCGATCTGAATCTCGTCTTCTTCTTCGAGCCCCAAGCCTGCGCGGAACGATTCATAAAGTTCTGTGACGTAATCAATATCTTGCTTCTCTTTTCCATCCGCGGAACCGAGATAGACTTCGGAGAGTCTCATTCCTGTCTGGAAATGATGGGCGATCGTTTCTTCTGTCACCTGCTGCCAGGTGATGTAGATGCAGAAGGCCTGGAAAGAGTGGGCCTTGGGATGACATTGCGCGAGTGCCAGCAGCCCCTCGTAGGCCTCCCGCGCCGTCGCACCGGCATTGGAAGAAAACGTCTCTTCGAGCTCAACGGCGGTGTCCCAGTCGGAGCCGAGTTCGGCTTCTGCTTCGCGAAGAGCGTCTTGAGCGGCAAGTGCAGCGTCGAATTGCATAATGGAACCTCAATGATGATGAAGAAGGATACGCGGAGGATGGAGAAGAGGTCAATGAGACGAGTATATGGTTGCATGTGGTTAGAAAAGTGGTTCGCCAAGCTCTTCCAATCGTTTGCGCAAGCGTTCGGCTGTGGCATGTTGGCCATCAACCATTTCCTCAAATTTCGCAAGTTGCCTCGATGCAGCCTGAGCATCAAGGAAGATTTTCTCAACAGTAGCTTCTTCGGAAAGAAATTGGTCTTTGTACTTGGCATCTCTAATGGTTTTCCCATGAAAAATCGTATTTCTGAGATCATTGATTTTCCACAGAGTCTCTTCCTCGTTCGGAAAGCACACATCGAAAAAAGGTTGAATAAGAGAGTACTTCTTGGCGAAGTCCATTTTGACGATATTCTTCCAGAGCTTGTCTGTGGCTTGTGATCCGATCTTTGTATCGGTCAGAATTGGCGCATCCTGTTTTAGCCATCGGTAAATCACACCGTTAAGACTATTCTCAATTAAGAGGTGGGCCATAAGGCAAACAATAATAGCTTCTACCTCATGATCCGTAAGTTCCGGGGTAAAGTATCTTGCGGAGCGTTTGCGCAACACGACCTGTTGGAAAGCCCATGCTGCTCGTATTTGCCATGGTTGCTCCTTCGCTGTTCTTTCAGAAGGTCAATGGCGCTGAGGGCGCGAATAGCTTGTCACAGTTTTATCCTGTGCGAATATGATTTTCACTTCCGGTGTCTGAGAAATCTGATTCCGCGTTTACTTTCCCTCTCACCGCTCTGTAAACTGCACGTATCCTTTGATGAGCACCGAGAACCCAATTCCCGCTACAACGCCTGAGCCAGTTTCGACCAATCCGGTTGATCAGGTCATCCGTTATCATGTTCAAACCAAGCACCACTTCAATCGCTATTCCCGCTCGTTGGGGTATCTTGATTGGGCGAATCAGCCTGATCCATTTCGGCGGTTTGAGGGTGCCCAACTAATCTCTCTTCCATTACTCCAGCCGGACGAAGAGCCCTTATCGCCTGGGTATGATGCGATTTACGAACGGGGGGCTGTCTCATGTCAACCTCTGACCGTCCGAACGTTCTCACGTTTTTTCGAGTATGCTCTCGCCTTGTCGGCTTGGAAGAAAGCGGGGGAATCGGAGTGGGCCCTGCGCAGCAATCCGTCGTCCGGCAATCTGCATCCAACTGAAGGCTATGTGGTCATCCCACAGATCGAAGGGCTCGGCTTGACACCAGGCCTGTACCATTACGCGCCGAAGGAACATGGGCTGGAATTGCGCGCTGAGTTTCCTGCTGAGTCAGTTGCTCGGTTGCTGGCTCCATTTCCTTCTGGCGCCTTTCTCTTCGGACTCTCGTCGGTTCATTGGCGCGAAGCCTGGAAATATGGCGAACGAGCGTTTCGCTACTGTAATCATGATGTTGGTCATGCAATCGGCTCCGCACGAGTTGCGGCGGCGACGCTGGGTTGGAACATGGCCTTGTTGGACGGAGTTGAGCAATGCACACTGGGGAAGCTACTCGGGACAGATCGGAAGGAAGACTTCGGCGAGGCCGAACGGGAACATCCTGACTGTCTGGCGGTGATTTGGCCATCGGAGTGCGTGAAACCAGAGAAAATCTACATCCAGTTGTTTGTTGATCTGAACGCTGTGAATGATCTTGTAGCAGGCCTATGGCATGGGAAGGCGAATCGATTGAGCGGGGAGCATGGCGTCCAGTGGGACATCATTGATGAAACAGCCGAGGCGAGCTGGAAACATTCTTCGGGACAGGATCTGGTTGAATGTTCACAGCCTCTCCAGAGTAAGATCGTCCCAATGACAAGTCATGCTGGTCTTTTGGCTGGCCAGATCATTCGCCAGCGTCGAAGCGCCGTCGCGTTTGACGGCAAGACCACTATTTCTGCTGCGACATTTTTCCGGATGATGCAGCGGGTCATGCCGCGAGCTGAACGACCGCAGTTGGACCGGCCGATGCCGTGGGATACGTGGCCCTATGACCCTGCGATTCATCTTTGATATTCGTCCATCGGGTGGACGGGCTTTCGCCCGGATTGTATGTCCTCGTGCGCGACACCAAGAAACTGGCGTTCCTTCAACAAGCTATGAATCCCGAGCTGACATGGACCACTGCACCAGGTTGTCCTGAGGATCTGCTGCTGTATTGGTTGCTGGAGGGCGATGCGAGGAAACTGGCTGTGCAGGTGAGTTGCCATCAAGACATTGCTGGTGACAGTGCGTTCTCGCTCGGGATGTTGGCTGAGTTCGAGGGCACCTTGCGGGAGCGAGGGGCCTGGTGGTACCCGAGAATGTTTTGGGAGTCGGGATTACTAGGACAGGTCCTGTATCTGGAAGCGGAGGCCGCAGGAGTTCGGGCGACCGGCATCGGCTGTTTCTTCGACGATCCAGTCCACGAAATCGTTGGCATCACGAACGTAGCCCTACAATCGCTCTATCATTTTACGATCGGCGGACCGGTCGAAGATCAAAGACTGCAGACGTTGCCGCCGTATCACCACTTGCCACGCCATTCATGACGGGTGATAGGGGCGAGTCAGCGTATGTTTAAGATCAAAAAGAAACACGATAAGCCCAAGCGGACGGTGCTCTACAACATCGTCGAAGATTATTCTGAGTTTGATGCTCCAGGGAATGTGACTGTTTGTGCGATGACGGAGACCGAAAACCTCTCCGCCCACGCCAAGATTCTTTCAGAGAGCTATGACGTGCCGCTTGAAACGGTGACGACTTTGCTGACCGAAGGCGGAACTTATGTGTATCCAGAGGTTGGCGGAATTGTCACGCGCGGCTTGTTTGCCTGCTGGATCGACCCGTCCATCCGAGCGGCTAAACAAAACATGGACGTTAGATCTCATGCAAT
>JAAUPT010000029.1 GCA_012032965.1 Nitrospira sp. | reverse complement strand
CCGAATGCTGACTGGAGCGGTAAGCCAGTGGTAAGGATCGTGGCCAGAACTCCGGTCAGCGCTAGAGCGATTCGGTAGCTATGTCGTGTCATCGGCATCCCTCCTTATTTGGAAAGATTGTAGAACACCCTCATTGACAGCCTTTCGGTGGTCTTTTCGTTGTCTCGCTATAGGTTCTCTTCATGCAGAATACCGAGCATCCAGCAGGCCGTGGAGACTCCCAAAGACTACGGAGTCCTCGCACATCGAAACCCGCTGTTGAAGTTCCGATACGCCGGTGAATCGTAGTCGGCGGTCGATGGTATATTGAAGTCCCGCCGAGAAGATCGCAGGTTCTCGGCAGCAAGGTCCCATGAGCCTCCCCGCAAGACCTTGTATTTACCGGTTTCGGGTCCCTGGGGGTTTTTCGATGGGCTGGTCATATAATAATTTGGGTCATACCAGTCACTCACCCACTCCCAGACGTTTCCCGCTAGATCATAGATCCCATAGGGGCTCTTCCCGTCTTGTAATTGCCCCACCGGCAGCAGTGCATTGTGGTTGTCCCACTTGTCCTTCCCGTAGTTCGCCCGGAGTTGATTTGGTGGATCGTTGCCCCATGGATACATGCGACCGTCCGTCCCCCGTGCCGCCTTCTCCCATTCGGCTTCCGTTGGCAGCCGCTTGCCGGCCCACCTGCAATAGTTGTTCGCATCCTTCCAATCGATATTGACAACCGGGCGGTTCTCATAGGAAGGCTGGGCCATGGTTGTCCATGACGGAGGAGGGTCAAAACTGGTGGTCTCTAGAAACTCCTCATATTGCCCGACCGTCACTTCGTACACGTCCATATAATAGGCGTCGAGAAAGACTCTGTGCTCGGGCTTTTCATGGTCAGCAGCTCCGTTGCTCCCCATGGCAAATTCCCCCGCTGGTACGAGCATCATGGGTGCCACATCTTTGACCACGATCTTCTTTGTGAGTTCGGGCTGCTTATAATCCGTATGTTGGGAGGGTTTACCCTTATGTGAGAAGGTATGTATAAACGCGATCACTTTCCATATCTGGTCTTCTGAAAGGAGCGATTTCCAAGGCGTCATTGGTGTTTTGGGAATACCTTCCGCCACCCGCCAGTACCAGTAGCTGTCAGAGAAACGGCTGGTGTTGTTCTGGTCACGGAGCCCCCCCACTGCTTACTGGTCGTCCATCCTGACCGTGGCAAGAGTGACAGGCAACCAGTGGGATGGCTTCCCCGAAATAAATGTCTTTTCCCTCCTTAATGACCTTTGTATCCGTCCACCAGCCGGTCGGCATCTTTTTCTTTGCATAAGCGGCCGGAACTGGGTCCAATGGCATGAGTTCTGCTGAGTGGGCAAACCTCCCTGATAGAGTCAGGAGAGTCAGGGTGGATGCCACCACCAGGACTAACCTCCCGATCTTCCCCCTGTTCATTACGTCACCTCCCTCTCTGACAATTGTCCAAATCCGACAAGCTGGTCTATGGGGTGTTCACTGAGAGAACAGCTCCCACCACTGAGGTTCGCCGCTCGGACCCTGGGTTAGTATAGAAGATGTGATCCATCATCTGTTCAGCCGTTCAATCGTGCCTGAGTACGAAACGAACATTGCCCTTTTGATGTCGGAATAGCACTGGTTAAGAGAGCTGGATCAGTCCTCTTCTTCTTCTGTTTTCTTATTGCTTTCCTTTAACACCATCATGCCCTGCGCTAAACTCGCGTTGAGATCGCTTTCCGGGACTTTTTTATGCACCAGATTCTGGTGGCAGTCAATGCAGGTGGCACCCTCGGTTTCCATCTTCTGGTGCGCGGCCTTCGCCGATGCGCCGGGTGGCTTGGTGTTCTTATGGCAATCCCGGCAAGTGACGCTGTCCCAGTTTTTGAGGGACATGCGCGCGTAATGGGCCATGATAGGCCGGCGCTCGTTAAATTTCTCGATTGTCGAGTAGTCATACATCATCTCTGCAAGTACGGCGCGCGACCCGTCATAGATGTGCGTCCATAGGGCCAGATGGAAGTTCCCCAAGCCCTGAGGGACGTGGCAGTCCTTGCAGCCTGGATCGGCCCCTAGTGCGCCATAGTGCGAGGATTTTTCAGCTCCTCCCACGGGTAGGTTTGGGAATGACAGCTCACGCAGAACTCGGTACTGGAGAGGGCGTGCTCCCCGCCGAAGACCACGGCGATTGCTCCGACCATGAGAACGGCGCCAAGAAGCAGGGCGCCGCCCGATGCGCCTAAGTATTGCCGGAATTTGCCTGCCATGACGACCTCCATTTTAGTGTGTTCAATGTTTGTATCTTGTATGTCTATTGTATAAGACACGATGTCAAATGTGTCAATAGTGTTATTTGAAATACAATTGACAAACATTAGACATTCCAATACAATATACAATGTTTATGAATAAACATAGAATTCATAGGGTTGCAAAATTGACCGGACTCTCAAAGGACGTTATTCGCGTGTGGGAAAGGCGGTATGGGCTGGTCCAACCCTCACGAAGTTTGAACCACTATCGTGAATACAGCGATGAGGATATCGCACTCCTTCGGTTTGTGAAAACCCAGATGGAACAAGGTGCGACAATCGGTGGCCTTGCAACGGAGGGCGCGATTCCCTCGTCGCGCGTATGCGTGTCGCAACCCCAATTACAGTAGAGGACCAGAAACCTCATGACCATCTGTTAGATGAATTGATGGCATTGCTTGTCCCGATCGATAAGGCGGGGTTCGAGCGGAAACTGAACGGCGCAGTGGCCGTGATTCCGTTCGAAGAAGCTGTTCAGCGAATTTTACTCCCACTGCTACGACGAATCGGGGAACAGTGGCACGAGGGTCACCTTGGTACAGCCACCGAACATTATGTGACGAAGCTCGTTCAGCAGAAGTTGTTTTCGGTTATGAATCAACTTCCGGTGAATGAATTCGGTCCGCGGGTTGTGATCGCCTGCCCGGAAGGGGAGACGCATGAAATAGGCGCTCAAGCCGTTGCATATATCGTATCGACCAGAGGTTGCCAGGTGTATTACCTTGGCCCTAACCTTCCGATGTCAGACCTCGTTGCTTTCTGCGAGAAGATCTGTCCAGATCTCGTGCTTCTCTCTCTCACTGAAGCAAAGTCTGAGGCCGCAATGCTCCAGCAGCTGAAGGAATTTCAACAATTGGTCACCCGATGGCCTGTTGCAGTGGTGGTCAGGGTGCCCACGCGTTCGGAGATCTTGTTCGAGATACCAAGATCGAACTGCTCGATGACCTCACCTCTCTGCACAGCCGGCTGATGATTCTTCTTTCGATGCGCCAACGCGTGTATCAGTAGTACCAAGTCATATCAGTGAGAGGCAGATCGTCGACTTCGAATGGAGTCATGGTCAAAGCGGGCATGAAGCATGAAAAATGTGCGGATCAATGGGAAGTGAACGAGTTGAGTGACGACTGCTCCGCTCAATGTTCCTCCAGCTTGATCGGCCCGCGAACACACCAGACTGGATACGTGTAGATTTTAATGAAACTGAGCACGTTACCGAGGAATGCGTCCACATAGCGTGCATAGGATGGCTGATTGGCTTCCGGGACTACCGTCCAATAGGATGTTGGCTGAATGTTCACGAATGGATGCCCAGCTGGAATGTTTGGTATAGGGGAGTCAACAGCAGGCCCCACTAAACTACGCATTTCGGTCGGTGCGGGTAGGCGCCAGCCTTTTTGGCCTCCGGTAACTCTGTTCACGCATGAGGAACGAGCTTCGTTCCAAGTTATGGCGGTTGACCTAGGAGAGATTTCCCATATCAGCCCGGTCTCAGCGTCGAGGACCGCGTCATTGTTGAATTCTGGCAAGATCTTAAATCGGTGATCCGACGTATGCGTCTGTTGCCAGTTATTGATGATAGTCGCAATAAGCACTTCTTTTTGAGTTGCCGGCCGGTTCCAGAGTTGGTAGAAAACTAGGCATGCAACTCCGGTAACTGTAAGAAGAGCTAGTTTAAACGCTAAGTTTCTCGGCAACATATCAGCTTGAATCTCGCGAGAGGAATACGAGATCACATATCAATCCTACGCTATGGTCGAAGGGGCGATCAACGTCGCATTTCTTCACATCATCGGTAAAAAGATTTCAGATGAGAGGGATGTGCTTCAAGGTGATGCGTTAAATTACTGAGTTTATTAAGAGGACGAGTAAACCATTGATTGATAGTTAAACATGAACGGCAAGCGAGGATGGCCATTGAATAGGCCAACGGTGGATTTCTTATTACGCGAGATGATCAGATTAAGGTATGGATAAAGCTGGAAGAGGAAGAGGGGGAAGCGGCTAAAGGGTGTTGAAATGGTATGTTCGAGTGGAGTAGAATTTCGTTGAGCGTGAGAGAAAGGGGAAGGCCTATTTTCCCAGCGCTCTGTTGTTCCGAATATCTTCAGTGTATTGATATAAAGGTTAGTTTTTAGCGGAAGGAGGGATCAACTATGGCAAGTGATCGTGGATATGACATCTCGCAGTGGTATGACTCGAAGCCGGTGAAGATCGGCTGGTTTGCCATGCTGGCAATCGGGGTGTTTTGGGTGCTGTATCAGCGGGCGTTTGGGTACTCGCACGGGCTGGACTCCATGACCCCGGAGTTTGAGTCGGTGTGGATGGGGCTGTGGCGGTTTAACATTCTGGCCAATGCCGTGTTCTTTGCCGTGACCATCGGGTGGATCTGGGTGACACGGGATCGGAACCTGGCGAACCTGGACCCGAAACTGGAGCTGAAGCGGTACTTCTACTGGATGGGCTGGCTGGTGTGCTACATCTGGGGCGTGTACTACGCGGGCAGCTACACCTTGGAGCAGGATGCCGCGTGGCACCAGGTGATCATTCGCGACACAAGCTTCACAGCGAGCCACATTGTGGCGTTCTACGGGACGTTCCCGTTGTACATCACATGCGGCGTGGCGAGCTATCTGTATGCGCAGACCCGGCTGCCGCTGTATAGCCAAGCGACCTCGTTTGCGTTAGTGGCGGCGGTAGTGGGGCCGATGTTCATTCTCCCGAACGTGGGGTTGAATGAGTGGGGCCATGCATTCTGGTTTGTCGATGAGCTGTTCTCAGCGCCGTTGCACTGGGGCTTTGTGACGTTGGGCTGGTGCGGGTTGTTCGGGGCGGCCGGCGGGGTGGCGGCACAGATCGTGAGCCGCATGTCGAACCTGGCGGACGTGATCTGGAACAATGCGCCCAAGACCATCCTGGATCCGTTCCCCAGCCAGGTAGGCACCGGAGCCAAGACCGGCTACTGATCGCGTAGAGAACGGTTTAGTTGGTGTGAACTCGGCCCGGGGCTCCAGTGATGGAGTTCCGGGCCGTGTCGTTTTCTGGAGGGAATGTATTCAACTAGATACAGGTCGAGGGAGACGATTCTTGTCCGGGGAGACTGTGTGAAATCACTTTTGAGAAGGAAGGAGGATTGAGATGTCTTCTCAGCGTGCATGTCCCAGTTGTAGTACAGAGAAGGCCCAACGGATTAGCGAGATATTCCGTCAATCAGAGGGTACGAAAACAGAGGGTACGAAAAACAAGGATGTGGAGGGTGTCCCTGCATCCTATCATCCGCCGAAGGCCCCTTGGGCATATGTACAAGGCTTCTTGCTTGGCATACCCGTTAATGCTGTGGTCATGTTGAGCATGACGTCTCCACAGGGGTCGGAGTCGGAGGTAGCCATGGCGGACTTGGCCTCCTCTCTTGCTTTCATTGGTGTGTGGGTCGGGTATGGTGCACTCAAAACGAGGAATTATACCCAGAAGTTGAACGATTGGAAGGAGACAATTGCATCGAAATTCCTCTGCCGGAAATGCAGTCATGCCTTTGAGGGGTAATTGCTGTCAGGGTTATTTTTGCAGAATGAACATTTTCAGCGGTGGAAATGCGGCGGCAGGGTTGATTGCGGTAGAGTCTCAAACGCCTGTCCTAATGCCGTGTGTTTCAATCCTGAATTGATGACGGAGGGAGCTTATTGTAGTTGCACAGTTGGTTTAAGGCACCATGGAAGGTTGTTTGAACCAGATGTGGTCATCGTACGAAACACAGTTTGATCTGTATCAGCAAGGGCCAAGACCGGTTTCGACTTACAAGGAAGGTGGTGTCCCCAATCGGAATGTGAACCTTTCAATGTCGCCGTCGCCGCTGGCCGCTTTGTGATCTCCCCTTTTCAGATGAGATTCCGGCCCACCACGCCGCGTTATGCCATCGAGGAGCGGATTCGGAAGGGCTGGGCCGGAGAACCCGTTTGGCGTTTTGATCAGCGGTAGCCGCTTACCAACGATCGCGCTTTCCACCGGGACGGCCACCGCCTCCACCGAATCCACCGCCACCGGAACGCTGTTCCATAGGTTTCGCTTCATTGACCGTTAACGTGCGGCCACCCATGTCCGTGCCATTGAGCGCCGTGATCGCGCTTTCGCCTCAGCATCCGAGGACATTTCCACGAAGCCAAAGCCACGCGACTGTCCTGTGAACTTGTCTGCGATGATCTTCACAGAGGCCACTGTGCCATGCGCCCCAAACAACTCGTTCAACTGCTGCTCGGTCGCCGAATAAGGCAACCCACCGACGTAAAGCTTCGAACCCATGTTGGGTGTCTCCTTTAATGATGACATTGTCTTGAACTCGAGGAACGGGGCAGGAGCGGGCCGAAGACGCGGGCAATGCGGCGACTTAGGTCTGACTTCCGACAGGATTCCCGGACAAGGCAACATCTATGTTGCGAGCCTTCCTCAAAACCAACTTCGTCGCGAGGCCCGTACGACGATGGGACAACCGTAACACAAGGGTTGATTGTTTACAACATGTGCGCGATGCGATTGATCTTGGTATGTGTACCTGGTGTCCCCAACGGGATTTGAACCCGTGTTACTGCCTTGAAAGGGCAATGTCCTAGGCCAGGCTAGACGATGGGGACGAGCCGATATGGCAAGAAAACCATCGCACTCATACCACACTTGTCGTCGTGCTGTCACTAGGAAGAGTGGGGATGCGACGAGCTCGCTGTTTGAGCCATGTAAGGAGCCCGATGATGCCGTCTACGGGCGATGTAGAATGTGCTAGGCTGGCGACCTATAGACCGGTAGTGCTGTGTCCATCGCAGCGAGGGTGTGGAGACTCTGGTCTTTTAAGGAGAGGATAGGCTCGCCAATTGGCCAATGAATCCCCAAGGCCGGGTCGTTCCAGAGGATTCCTTGATCATAGTTTGGTGAATAATAGGCGGTGCATTTATACAAGAACGACGCGGTGGCACTCGTCACGCAAAAGCCATGAGCACAGCCTGGGGGAATGTACATCTGTCGAAGGGTGTCTCCCGATAGCTCGATGCCATACCATCTGCCGAATGATGGTGAGCCCTTGCGGATATCGACAACCACATCGAACACGGTTCCCTCAAGCGCCATGACGAGTTTCCCTTGGGCCTGCGGTTCCTGGAAATGGAGTCCCCGGAGTGTATTCCGGATGGATCGTGAAAAGTTATCTTGGACAAACCGTTCGGAGATACCGGCGTTCCGATAACGGTCTTCATGATAGGTCTCCATGAAAGCCCCTCGGTGATCGGAAAGAAGAGTGGGTTCGAGCAAAAGCACACCTGGAATATCAATCTGCGTCACGCGCATGGCACCCTCTGCTTAGGAGTCGGGTTCGATCCGCTCGATGGCCCACTGGACGGATCGACGATGTCTGGTCTATCAGGGTACAATTTCTCCAAACGATCGACGAGAGGAAGGGCTTCAGGCGAGCTGTTCATGCTCGGCTCACTTACCGGGTGGTCCCACACGAGGGTGGTAATGTTCGCCTCGTGGAGGAGCGATCGGATTGTGGCGGCGCAGGCGTCGAGGGTAAGTTCTGTCCCACCTCGTAGGTCAAGAACTCGATCCTTCGGATCGGTTGGTGGGGCCTCGGTGTGTATCAACGACCAGCACCGGTCAAAAATGGTTTTGCGAAGCTCCGGTGGGAGATTGATCGTCGTGAGACCAGAGGTACACAGAGCCGATACAAAGAGGACAAACTGAAGGTCGGGCATTTTTGGATTTTGAACATTCAGAGACGGCATATGCTTTTATTATCAGTAGTGATGCTTGGTGAGTCAACTAGGGACTACCAATGAGTGCCTGCCGTCGGACGCATAGGAGCTAGGAGTATGGTGACCATTGTTCTTACTGGACAGTTGCAGACTATTGACGGGGAACGTGATCTGGCATGTGAGCTGGACCAATCTCTGTCTATTCGGCAACTCATTCAGCGGCAGGGAATTCAGCTTCGTCATATCCTCCAGTTGCTTCGAGAAAAGAAGGTCTTGGTGACAATCAATAAGAAGATCGCCAGCGATGATTCGATGGTTCACGATGGAGATACGATTCGTTTAATAGGACACGACGGAATGGGTGGCAGTGGCCTGGGCCCCTCGCACTCGTAATTGAGGTCCAAGAACAGGGCGGGGCCGAGAACCTATTTAGCTCTCGACCCTCGATGTCTCGAAACCATTGGCGAACTATCCGCCGTGAGTAAGGTGCTCTTCTTCAGGGCACTGGGATGCGAATCGAAGTTATTTTTTTCCGAGGATCGCGTCCTTAGCAGCTTTCGCCACGCGGAATTTGACGACACGTTTGGCTGGAATCTTGATCTCTGCACCGGTCTGAGGATTTCGGCCGATACGCGCCTTCCGGTTGGCGAGCTTGAGCTTACCGATACCAGGCACAGTAAAGACATTTTTTGCCTCTCGATAAGCCAGGGCGGCGAAATCATCGAGGATCTGTACAGCACCTTTCTTTGTTATGCCGGCTTTCCCGGCGAGATAGTCTGCAATTTGCGACTTCGTCATTGATTTTGCCATTCGTGAACCTCCTTGAGGGTAAGGGATGAAAGACGCCTAGAATTTTGCCTGATGCGCCTGACGCGAAACGTCCTTGCTGGCATTGGGTGACCTAAATATGGATTCGTGCGCACAAGGTGAAAGCCCGCGAGAGTGTAGCCAAGAGACTAAAGCGTGTCAACGAGAAAAACTGCATCTGGCGCGGGGAAAATGCGTCCAGTGGCCTCTTGCGGATTAATTAAATGGAGGGGTACAGTAGAGCTGTATGGTCCTCATGTGAATCATGACGGGCAACAAATCTGGAGAGAGCACCGTGGGTAGAGACCTACCGATTTTATCCGTACTTACCTCTCAGCCCAGCGCTGAGGAATCAGATAACTTTATTTATGCGCGAGTGTTCTGTCAGAAGGAAAACTCTCCTCCACTGAAGTTGTTGATCGAATTTCTTCAGTCTCGTGGGCAAAGTCCGATCGTCCCCCCAAATCTTGATGAATCGGTTCTCCAGGAATGGGCATGGGTTCAAATTGCCTTGGGATACCAGCATGATCGCAAGCCCATTCAACTTTTTTGTGTACGTGATCGCGGCAGCTATCTTGATGTGTACGATCAGGAGAAAAAGCAATTCATTGAAATGTTGTCCGCCCATACAGACGTGGAGGCACAACTCGCGCTTGAATACGTGACACGGTGTCGATTTATCCTGACAACGCGTATGGTGGAGAATGACGTGAGCGACGACGGCTACGATTTTAATGGGTGGATCCTCGAGTTTTATCAAGAACAATGCGATGGGATCGTTCAAATCGACAATCAAGGCTTCTACTCCCCCAAAGGTGAACTCATCGTGGATCTGTCGATCTCGGGTGAAACCTGACGTGTCAGAAACACCCTTCTTGCAGCCAACACCGCTATTTGAAAAGACTGCTCGCTGGTTTGAACGTGCAAAGGCCTCGCTCTTCGACAATCTCCCCTGTCGCCAGGGTTGCTCCCACTGTTGTGTCGGTCTTTTTTCTGTGACGCTCCTTGATAGGCAGGAAATCCAGCGGGGTCTTCAGTCGCTTCCCTCGACAGACCGGAAGAGGATAGAGGACAAAGCCCAGGAGCAGGCCGGTCAACTACGCGTTGCTGTGCCGCAGCTGACGGCGAACCCATTCGTTGACCAGTGGCCAGATGAGGAGCTGGACGGAATCATGGAACGGTTCGATGCGCTGCCCTGTCCAGCTCTGGAAAGCGACGGACGTTGTGGTGTGTATGAATATCGCCCGCTGGTC
>JAAUPT010000028.1 GCA_012032965.1 Nitrospira sp. | reverse complement strand
AGCACACCTCAGTTGGCACGGGTGGCTTTCGAGTGTGCGAGCTATGCTGAAGGGAGAAGGGCTTCTGGCCTCGCTCAGGCACGAAGATCATGCGCCGGAACTCCAGCCACTGGCGAAAGATCTGCGGTCCTTGGTGCGAGCGCTTGAAGCCGATCGCCGCATGCGTGATGAAAGTCAGGTTTCGTGGAGTCCAGCCAGCCTCAGATCGATACTGCATGAGCAACTTGCCGGCGACCAAGTCCTGATTGTCTCCAATCGGCAGCCCTACGCCCATAATTGGCAGGATCAGAACATTGTGGTGCAGGTGCCGGCAAGCGGCTTGGTGTCGGCGCTCGAGCCGGTGATGCGGGCCTGTTCCGGCACCTGGGTCGCGCACGGGAACGGATCGGCGGATCGGGCCGTGGTGGACGAACGAAACCATGTCGGCGTCCCGCCTTCCCATCCGACTTATCAAATTCGGCGGGTATGGCTGACGGCAGAAGAAGAGCAGGGATACTACTATGGATTTGCGAATGAGGGGTTATGGCCACTCTGCCACACAGCCCATGTCCGACCTACATTCCGTTCATCGGATTGGAAACACTATGTGGCCGTCAACGAACGGTTTGCACAGGCTGTCTATGAGGAGGCCACGACCGACAATCCGGTTGTGCTCGTTCAGGACTACCATTTTGCGCTGCTTCCGAGATTGATTCGAGCTTGGTTGCCGAATGCGACGATCATCATGTTCTGGCATATCCCCTGGCCGAACTCAGAAAGTTTTGGGATCTGTCCCTGGCGCGAGGAAATTCTGCAAGGGCTGCTCGGAAGCAGTATCTTGGGATTTCACACTCGCGTACATTGCAACAATTTTATTGATAGCGTCGATCGCATTCTTGAGGCGCGTATCGATCGAAACAGTTCGACGATCTCCTACGGAAGCAAGATGACGGCGGTCAACCCTTATCCGATTTCCATTGAGTGGCCCATCCAATGGATCGGTGATCAAAAACCGGTTCCGGAATGCCGTGTCAGCTTGCGAGAGGCCTATGGGATACCGGCTGATCGCCGTATCGGGCTTGGGGTGGAGCGCCTTGACTACACCAAAGGAATCTTGGAACGGTTTATGGCCGTGGAACGATTGCTGGAACTTCAGCCGGAATGGATTGGGAGATTTACGTTTCTTCAGGTCGCGGCGCCCAGTCGCGGGGAAATCGAACAGTACAATCATTTTGCCAATCAAGTCTCCGCTTTGGCGGAGCAGATCAACAAGCGGTTTGGTTGGGACGGCTATCAGCCCATCTGCCTGCGAATCGAACACCACGAACCGACTCAGGTCTACGAGTGTTACCGTGGCGCGGACGTGTGTGTGGTGAGCAGTCTCCATGACGGAATGAATCTCGTCGCCAAGGAGTTTGTAGGCGCCCGTGACGATGAGCAAGGGGTTTTGATCTTGAGCCAATTCGCCGGTGCGGCTCGCGAGTTGACGGAAGCACTGGTGATCAATCCATACGACATCGATCAATTTGCTGCAGCCCTTCACCTGGCGTTGACCATGCCGAAGGGGGAGCAGCGGACTCGGATGCAGAGCATGCGTGGACTGATTCAAGAATTCAATGTGTATCGTTGGGCTGGTCGTATGCTCATGGATGCGGCGCGTATGCGACAAAAGGAACGAGTGAGGAAGCAGGTGGGACGGGCGAGTGTGTTGAGCTGAGCTGGCACTGGACGGGAGGAGCATGGATTATCTCTTGACGGACAAAGGAAGAGAAAATCTTGAATTGCTCCTAAAGGGGCGTTCCCTCTATGCGTTTGATTTCGATGGGACGTTAGCCAAGATCGTTCCTGATCCGTCTGCCGCTCGCCTGGGGCGCTCCGTGCGTTCCTGGCTCGAGGCACTCGTGAAACGCGCTCCGACCGCTGTTATCTCAGGGCGTTCATTGGAAGATTTGCGATCACGTATTGGGACAACCGTGCCTTACTTGATCGGAAACCATGGTTCAGAAGGCTCGCATGTTGTGCTGGAGGACATGCAGCTTGTCCGAGAGACTTGCCACAGATGGCTCCAACTAATCACCGATCACTTTCAGGCTGAATTGGCCCGGTCCGGGGTGCTCGTCGAGCCGAAGTCCTATTCGTTCTCATTTCATTATCGAACAGCTGATCAGCGTCATGCGGCCCGAGCGTTGATCTCACGTATTGTGGCTGAATTATCTCCTTCTCCTCGGATCGTTCTAGGCAAATCGGTCGTCAATGTCATGCCTTCGTCGGCGTGGCACAAGGGAACCGCGTTGTTGGAATGCATGCGGCGACTTGGCTGTACAACTGCCCTCTATGTGGGGGACGACGAAACCGATGAAGACGTGTTTGGCTTGGGCGATCACCGCATCCTGACCGTGAGGATCGGGAAGAAGAACACCTCATCCGCTCGGTTTTTCCTGAAACGTCAGACCGAAATTACACAGGTGTTACGATTGCTGGCAGAAAAGTGCGGTTAATCTACGCACGCCTGGAACGACTGGTGCGGTGTGTTCCTACAGTAGGAACAGATCGCTCTAGTTGTTGTGCGTGTTATTCCACCAACTGTGATCGTTCTCGCCCAAGAAGAAGATCGTAGGGAGCAAAGTCGTCGCTCAATATGACTCCGGAAGGCCACGGTTCAATTCGGCGGGTGCTGAGTAGCGCGATGGTTTCCATCGGTAATCGCTGACGCAGTGCCATTTCAGAGATCCTTGTCTCGATCTGGTGTACCGATTCTGTTTCGATGAGATGCCCCCCAAAAAAGATCAAATTTTTGGCCGGGGTCATCCCTGTTTTCCATGGGCCTTCGACAGCGAACGTCATAAGAGCTGGGAAGGCCTGTTTCATGGTTTGGACAACTGCCGCAGCTCGGGCAAGATCTCCCTCTTTTCCCGATGATGCCAGGTTGACCGCAAGGACTCCGTCCGGGTTCAAACGAGTCCGTACTAAGGAGTAGAACTCTGCCGTGGTGAGATGAAAGGGAATCATGTCTCGTGCGAACGCATCGATCCACATGAGATCGTAGGTGCGGTCCGTGGCATTCAGAAACGCCCGCCCGTCTCTTACGAAAACATGATGGTTGGCCGGGGGATGATATTCGAAATACTCTTCCGCCATGCGGACCACAACCGGGTCGAACTCCACGATATCCACTTCCAACGCCGGCCAATACTTGGCCAGCCATTTGGCTATCGAGCCGCCGCCGTGACCAAGAATGAGGCCGCGTTGTGGTCGTGGGGCGAGTGCCAGTGAGGAGACCATCATTTGGCTGTAGGGGAGAAACAGATACATGGGGTCGGCCGTCCACATGGTGGCATGAAACGTTCGATCTAACACCAGATATCGAAACAGCTCGTCTTCTCGAATACGGACTTGTTGATAAGGACTTTCCTCTTGATGGATGGGGACCTTCAATCGTTGGAGTGGGTAAAGGGCGGTTGTTACCAGTAAGGCGCAACAGCTCAGAACGATCAGCAGGACGATCCGGCTGGCCGAGGTTCCTTTCACGAGCCACAAGATCCCAAGCCCTACCTGGATACCGCCTAGCCATGCGACCAACGATTGACTTCCGAGCCAAGAGAGGAAGAAGAACGCCGTTCCCCAGGTTCCGGCCAAGCTCCCCACGGTCGAAAGAGCGATCATACGCCCGGTTTGTCGACCGAGGTGATCGATGTCTGCCACCGCCAGTCTCAACATGGCTGGAAGCACACCGCTGAGCCCGAACGCTGGTGGTGCAAGCAGAACGGTTGCCGCAAGGCAGGGGCCCCAGCGCGGGTCTTGTACCAATTTCTCGATTTCGAAGAGAATGGGTTGGTTTGCCCACGCGATGAGAAACGTCCAGGCTCCAGAAAATAATAAAAGCGCCGCCAGCACCCGCCCATCGGTATAGCGGTCGGAGATCCAACCACCGAACGCGTACCCGCTGCTCATGGCGGCCAGAATCACTCCTATCAAGGCGCCCCACACGAACAACGAACTGCCGAATACCGGCGCCAACAGGCGACTACCTAGGATTCCAATGCCATGACCACTGCGCCGGTCACGAGAGCGGTCAGGAGCAAAAACCAACGGGGAATTTGTGAAATATGTGGGGGAGTCATTGATTGAGCTGATGGGCCGAAAGGGTTCCTTATCTGTTCTGAAACGGCGTTGGATTGTACTCAACGTATTTTCAGAGAGTCAACGAAACGTACAGACTACTCGTTATAGACCGATCTTGGAATTCGTTGCTCGTGGTCATCCAGGTTGCTATACTCTCCATCGAATTACTTACGGCAAGGAGGGCAGGGCATGCATATCAGTGTGATCGGAACTGGGTACGTTGGACTCGTTACTGGAGCGTGCTTTGCCGAGTTTGGTGTGAATGTCACGTGCATGGATAATGATGCTCGACGAATTGAAAAACTTGAAAAGGGAGAAGTTCCGTTTTATGAGCCGGGCATTACGGAATTAGTGTCGAAAGGGACTCGGGAAGGTCGGCTGAGCTTTACCACAGATATTGCCAAGGCCGTCGATAAAGCCTTGGTCATCTTTATTGCCGTTGGGACTCCGCCAAGGGGGGATGGCTCAGCTGATTTATCGTATGTCGAGGAAGTCGGCAAAGGAATTGCCCGTCACATGACCGGATATAAGGTCATTGTGACCAAATCAACGGTCCCGGTTGGTACCGGTGAACGACTTCGAGAAGTGATCACGAAGTCTCAGACAAATGCGTTTCGGTTCGACATCGTGTCGAATCCAGAGTTTCTCAGAGAGGGATCGGCGATCGAAGACTTCCTGCGCCCGAATCGAGTGGTTATTGGAGCCAATAGCGATCATGCCGTTGCCATCATGAAAGATCTGTATCGTCCCTTGTATCTGATTGAAACCCCGATCGTTGTAACCGATATTCCTACCGCTGAATTGATCAAATACGCATCAAACGCCTTCTTGGCGACAAAGATTTCATTCATTAACGAAATGGCTAACCTTTGTGAGCGCCTGGGAGCGAACGTCCAGATGGTGGCGAAAGGTATGGGTCTAGATAATCGTATTGGCTCAAAGTTTCTTCATGCCGGGGCCGGTTTTGGCGGATCGTGTTTCCCCAAAGATTTGGCGGCGCTGATTCAGGCTGGAGAGCGTGTCGGTTATCCTGTACAGGTTGCCCTCGCTGCTTCTAAGGTGAATGACGATCAGCGACACCGTATGGTGGACAAGATTCGTGATGCGGTGGGAGGACTCAAGGGGAAAACGTTGGGTATGCTGGGGCTCTCGTTTAAGCCCAACACGAACGACCTGCGAGAGGCCCCTGCGCTTGCGATTAGTCAGGAGTTACTGAAAGAGGGCGCAACAGTGCGGGCATATGACCCGATCGCGCTTGATGAAGCGTGCCGGACGATATCGGCATTAAAACCATGCATGGATGCATATGATGCTGCGGAGGGAACGGATGCGTTGATCATCATGACTGAGTGGAATCAATTCCGGAGCCTCGACTTTGAGAAGCTGAAGGGGATCATGAAATCACCAATCTTGATTGACTTGCGCAACGTCTATGATCCTGATCCAGTTGTCAGTTATGGATTCCACTATATATCGGTCGGTCGTCCCGCAAAAGACCCTAAACGATAAGGTATGCTTCTAGAAGGCTAAGTTAGCCGTGGCAACTCGGTCTTGACCTGCTCCTTGGTTTTTGGCTTATACCCCATCCGGTCCAGGACCTTCATGATTCGTGTTTTCAGCCGTTCATCGGCGTCGGTCAATGCAGTGGCCAGCGGTTCGACGGCCGGCTTACCGATCTTTCGAAGAATCTCGGTTGCCGATTGACGAATCTCATCTTCTTCCGAGACCAGTAATGGAATCAGTGACGGGACAGACGGGCCACCTAACTTGATCAACGAATCGTACGCTCGTTGCCGGACATCACCAACCTCATCGTTCAATGCCGACACTAATGGATCGACGGCGCGGAAGTCTTTCAACTCACCCAAGACCTCCGCGGCATATTTGCGGTTCAACCAGTGCGAATCTTTCAGGTCGAGCAGCATCGAATCGGCCCTGGCGGTGTTCGGATCTTTCGCCCGAATCCTGAAGCTGGTGGCAACGCGCTTCCCACCTTCCTCCACAACACGGATAGTTGCCCCATCACCGGCCTTGAGTTTCTTGAGATCTTCCAGGGCCTCCTCAGCCACATCGAGGACGACGGTCTTGCCGTCGTAGGCCAGGAGCTCGACCTCGAGCTGCCTACTCTCTGGGTTGACCGCGACAACACGTTCCGTCACGAGATTGAAGCCGTCTTTCCTATCTCCACCTTTAGGAGCAATCTGAATCAACTTTGGAGCTTCGTCCGCCATGGGTAGCATTCCTCTTCTGAAATAAGTTATTGCGATTCAGGTTTCCAGCCGAGACTCACCAACACGGCGTCGACCGTTTCCTGCACCATTGTGTTTTCGTCTTCCCGCAGCGCCAACAAGGGTTGAATAGCATCTTTAGCACCGAGTCGAGCGAGCGATTCCGCGGCATTCCGTCGGACCAGCCAGTCTTCATCCTTTAAAGAATCGATCAATGGCGTGATCCCCCGTGGATCACCGATTTTCCCCAACGCCTCCGCCGCATGACGGCGAACCATCCAATTGGAACCCAGAAGCCCATCGATCAATGCCTCCACTGCCCGCACATCGCCGATCTTTTTCAGAACTCGGGCCGCATCCTCGCGCAGGGTACTGTCCATGAGCGCGTCGATGAGTCCAGGGACCGCTTGCGGATCGCCGATCCGTTCCAGAGCCCATACCGCTGCCGTGCGTACCGCGCCGTCTCGGTCCTGAATCGCTCTGACCAGCGGCTCCACGGCCCGCCGATCACGTAATTTTCCGAGTGCCGAGGCCGCCTGTTCTCGAATCGCCCATGAATCGTCCAGCAAAGCGTCGATCATCGGTTCCACGACTGATGGCCCCATACGGACCACCGCGCTAGTCGCGGCTTCTCGAATGACCGCATCCTCATCGGCCATCAAGTCGATCAATCGAGGAAGTGCGTCCGGTCCGGTCTGGCCGAGGCTTGCGATGGCGTGATCGCGCAGGGCTTCGTTGTCATCGTGTAACGCTTGGATCAGTTGCTCAATTCGACCGGATGCTCCCTGTTCAGTCATGCTCAGTGTCCTCTATGCGGGTTTGGGTTTCCATAGCCGTGATCGCCTCGAGTTTATCGGCGATCAGGCCGGCATTGTAGGCCACCAGGCCATCACGATCGGTCTTGAGCCGATCAAACAGGTCTTTGTGCGGACGCAAACTCCCCACATCCTTGATCTTGGCCAAGGCTTCCATGGCAAACACGCGCAACGGACGGATTGGAATGGCATCAAGATAGAGATGAGTCGGACGCGCATCGCCGATCAAACCAAGCGCCTTAATGGCCAACTCTTTGACGCCGGTGTCTTTGTCATGCTCCAGCCGCTTCATCAATGGCTCGACTGACCGGACATCTCCGATTTTCCCCAGTAAGTCCGCGGCTGCCTCACGTACAAGCCAGTCATCGTCTTCAAGGTACTCGATCAGGATTTCTACGCTCGGTCGTCCGATCCTGAGTAAATCGATGACCGTGGCCATACGGGCCTCCTCACGTTCGCTGGCTCCTTCGACGTCCCGCAATGCATTAAACATCGCATCCATCCGCTCGCGGATCGCGGTCAATTTTTTCAACGTGCCGACGGCGATGTCTCGGACAGCTGGTTGACCCATCGCATCGATAAAGGCATCGACTGAACGGGGGTCCAATAATTGATCCAACATCAAAGCTGCGGCAATTTGTGCATCCTGTTCGGGATGTTTCAACATCTCGCATAACGGCAGGATGGCGGTTGGAATTGCTCCGATCAAATGCGTCAGCACCTGCCTTGCCGTAACGTCCGAAGTTTTAGGAAGCAGGGCAACCAACGCGCGGGCGGTGTCCGTATCGAGGACTCCCGCCATCTGCTCGAGAGCCGTTGCACCCGCACTTCGGACAACCTCCTCATCATGTTCAAGGAGGTCGACAAGGGCCACGCCGGCTTGTGGGTCTTTAATGCGGGCCAACATCGCTGCGGCTTCTTTCTTCAACTCAGGTGGTCCAGACCGTAGTGCCTCAATGAGCGCTCGGACAGAGCGAGGGCCTCCGGCCACACAGGCTGCCGTCGCGCGCATGCGCCGCCAATCCTCTTCATGGATCAGTTCTGAGACCAGTGTCTCGATCGTCTCGTTCGACATGGCATTCAAAGATGAGTAGTCGACATCCGCCGAGGTCTCCACCCAGCCAGAGTCAAAGTTTCACGGACATGGAAGCGGAGATTGTCGTCTTGTGAATGGTTCAACAGCGGTATCAGAAAAGGAATGACCTTTGAGCCAAATTTAGCCAATGCCGATGCTGCCTCCGCTCTTGTCGATGTCGGTTCCAACGCCTCAATGAGCGAGGGAATCGCCCGATCGTCACCGATCTCGCCTAGGGCACGTGCCGCCGCGCCTTGGGTGATGAGTGCTTCAGTCCATTGATCGCCGCAGCCACCCACCGTCTTTGTTATTTCCGGAAGACCGGCTCCAGTCATGAGCTCGATCAGCACCGGAACCGCACGAGTATCACCGATCTTGCCGAGTGCTTGGACTGCCACGGTTCTCAAACCAGGCTCTCGCATGGCCGTGAATAAATGTTCAACCGACCGAGGGTCACCGATCTCCCCCAGGGCCCGTACCGCATCTTCGCGAACCGCCGAATCCTGATCGTTGACCAACACCGACAGCAGTGGCTCCACCGCCTGGGGCGATTTAGTCTTGCCCAATGATTCCACTGCGTGGAGACGAACGAGCCATTCGTCATGCCGCAAGGCGCTCACTAACAACGGAATTGCTGCGTCGCCGATTGCAGCTAGTACCGCAGCGGCTTCCTCTCGCACCGCTTTAACTTTGTCTTGGAGCAGCGGAAAGAGAGGCGCAATGGCATCGGTATGGCACACCAGACCTAACGCCTTGGCCGCGTGCATCCTCACGATCCAATCATCACTGCGAAGGGCCTTGATGAGGGAATTGAGTACACGTTCATCCGCGATCGTGGACAAAATTGCCGATGCTGCTTCCTGGACTGAAAGGTCAGCATGATCGAGACAGACACCCAGGGCCTCGACCGATGGCGCTCCAATCGTACGTAAGGCCTCAATCGCCGCCTCACGAACGGAACGGTCTGGATCTCGGAGAAGAGCAATCAGGGGAGTCACTGCACGGGGATCCTTGAAGGTGCCGAGCAGATTGGCAGCTTCTTCTCGGATGGCCCAGTCGTCGTCTCTGAGTGCAGCGATCTGTTCCGCTACCGCATCGGTCATGGTGATAGCTACCCTCGATGTGGCTCAATTATGCCGTATCGCCGGACGGCCCGAATCGTCCGGTTTGTCCCAAGGGCCGATCGACGCGCAAATTGTCGGCTTGGCTCGAGCTGATTTCCACCGCTTCATCAGAGGGCGTCCATCCAAGCTTTTCCAACGTTTCTAGGGTTATCTGCTTCAAGGCATCTTTCGCCGTCAGTCGTACAGACGCGTAAGAAAGCACTCGCTCTTTTTCAGCCTCGACTTCGGAGGCTTTGGGATCGTAAAGGAAGGCAATCAGAGGTTCGATCGCTGCATCACCGATAATCGTCAGCGCGGACGCCGCCTTTTCACGCAACACGCCATCCTTCAGTAACATAATCAAGTCCGGGATGACACGAGGGTCGCGAAATTGTCCGAGGGCCGTCGCCGCCGCTTCCTTGATGAAGGCATCTTCACTGACGATGCACCCAGGTGTCGGCGAGCCTTCTTGCTTGATCCCTTTTCCCTTCAGGGCATCCAACACGGCCGTCAGCGCGCGGGAATCGCCGATCATGCCGAGGGAAGCAATGGCATGTCGCTTCACGGCTCCATCTTTCATCGCTTCTATGAGCGCATCAATGGCCCGAGCGTCACCGATCATGCCGAGCGCGATGGTCGCGTCTTCGCGAACAGCCCGGTCCGAATCTTTGAGGGCGGCAATCAGTGCGTCCACCACCTTTGCGTCTCGAACCCAGGTCCTGCCGATTTGATAGTCCGTCGTCATTCCGCCCAGCGCGCGGGCGGCGTGACATCGGACC
>JAAUPT010000350.1 GCA_012032965.1 Nitrospira sp. | reverse complement strand
ACTAGCAGACACGTTAATCTCATCTCAAATGGATCCTGCGACTGTGGGTGAAGTCCAACCCACCACTTCGCCGCTGCTGAGTACAACTCTCCAAGAAACAAATTCCTTCTCAATTGTTCAAGATGCTGAAGTGCCTCACCCACAAGACACGCCACTCTCGCTTGAGGTCGACCGTACTGTTGCCGAGGTAGGACAAACTTCCTCGTCGACAGACGAGGAGTCACCTTTCGTACAGCCAGAGCAGCAAGACTCCCCTGCAACTTCTTCTGTACTGGATGAGGCACCGACACTGGAGGATCAGACCACAGGAGTTACGACGTCACAGCCTGGTGAAGAACCTATCGCCGATGATCAGGCGACGGTTCAAGACGAGGTTCATATTAAGAGCGTGGACCCTGTCTTAAGATTAGAAGATGACCCTATCCCGGCGGACCCTCAACTCTCAGCGCAGACAAACTTCTATAGAACCCCCCCTGGAATGCTCCTCAACATACTGATGAGGTGATCAGCGAGACGATTGGTGAAATCTCCTCTCTTTCTCATTCCTCCTCCTCGCCTCCTACGATGCAAACCAAACAGAACATCTGGGAGACAGAGCCGGAAATTCCAGTAACATCATCAGTCGCCATGGAAGCGGTTGAGACTCGACTCCAGAAAAGTGAGTTGCCGAAAGAGTCGGTTGTTGAGGCGCGAGCGCCGATGCCCGAGCCGGGGCCTCATCAAGAGGAATGGCAGAAAGCAGGAGAATCGATTCGATTTGTCGAGGAACCCAAAGCTGCTTCTATGGCCAAGGTTGCGCCTCCGGTTTCGGAGCCACCAGAAATGATTCAATCTTTGTCTGCGGCAGCCAGCGCGGTTGACGTTCTCTTTGAATCGACCCCGGATCTCAGAAAGACGGAGACAAAAGAACGCGTAGCGGAGACAATATCACACCGAAAACACGCTTCTATCTTAAGCTCAATCCGCATTGGGATCGCTGGATTTCTTCGTACATGTTTTTCTACTACCCGTGCCATTGTGGCAACCTTCGTGGGGCTGATGGTGTTATCTGCGGTGGGTGTTGCATTGTGCATCGGAGCGATCGGCCTGACATGGGTCATTATGGAAGAGCCGCCTTCTCCGGCCTTTCAAAGTCTTACGACCACTCCTCAACGAACCTTGTCGGATTCCAGGGGAAATGGGTATCTGTTGTTACTCGGGATTGAAGCAGCGACAGGACAAGATCCAATACAAGCGGGCTATGAGCGAGATCCTGATGCCGTGGATGGGAAGGCGGCTTTGACCTGTTTGGGAGTGTGGGATCGGGGACGGCTGAACGATCGAATGCCTCGGCCGATGTCATGCGTGGATGGTTCCGCGGAGCAAACCCTATTGGTCAATTCAAATCTCGTCAGGCGACCATCAAAGGATGGGTTCACGAGCATCAGCTCACACTGAATCGGTATGGGCAGTGGCAAAAACTGCCGTTCGAAGACTGGGGCTATGGCCAGCCTAGTAGTCCGCCCTGCGTCGCGATGGCATTTGCCCATCAATTGCACGTGGCAGATGGATTTGTGCAGAGTCCGGATCTCGGAGTCGATCGACTCGTGACAGACATGGAAGCCTGGCGAATCGTATTGAGCCAGGCGAGAACCCTTCCAATGAAAATGCTGGCCTTGCAGGCGATTAATGACGATATCGCCGTGGCTTCGGGATTGCTTGTCCAGTCAGACTTCGATGCAACACATCTCGGACGGGTGACCAAGGGTCTTCGACCACTCGACCAAGGAGAGCTGTCACTACGCTGGTCCATGCAGAGCGAACTCGTGGCGGCTTCGAAAACGTACGAAGATCAGCTGAAGGTAGCGAAAGCGGAAGAACAGGCGGTCTATACAACAGTGGTATCGAGCCTTCCATTGCCCAAACAGCGCCGGCTCAATGAATATGCGAAATATTATGAAGCCTCTTACAAGGCTGCCAATGAAGGGCAACACACTTCGCTGCCGAAGTGGAAGAACTACATCCACTATCCCGCATCCACATTCATGGACTATCTCACCGATCCGATCGAAAACATAGTGGGTCTTGAACCACTTCCTCCGTGGGATCGTTACAACGGATTGGTCGTGGATACGGATGCCCATCTCCGACTGGCGAGTCTACAAGCTTGGCTACGGCGTGGTCCCGCAGATGGTGATCTTCTCGCCCGTATCGCGAAAGCGGGACAAAGTTTTTATGATCCGTTCACGGGGCTTCCGATGTTGGTCAATATGAACAAAGGCGATCTTTTACAGCGTTGGGCATGATGGTAAGGACCAAGATGGTGATCCTGAGCTGGATGTCGTAGCGGAGATTCCCATCGGACATACCACGACTGCTTCAAACAAGTCGGCAACGAAGTCATCCAAGGCCAAATAAGTCCTCACGATTGGTAATCTCCTGGATCTTTCCCACAACCCTCGGCTTGACAGCGCTCCCTCTCTTCCACACAATCACCGCGCAATCGTCAGCCAAGAGGATTCACAGGACATTTCTCAAAACTGTCTAATGGCCGTCGCTCAATGAAAAAGGGCAAGACATTTCTCACGCCTATACCGACTCAGATCGTTTCGAATGAGGAGTTCCATCCTATTCGTCAGACGGCTCAGCAGAAGGCTGTCGAGCGGCTGGCCGCCACGGAATGCGTATACGGTCGGGAGCGACTGGATCCTCAGCTGCTGGGCGATCTCGGGGCTCTCGTCGACGTTGATCTTGACCAGCCGGACCTTGCCGCGGGCCGCCCGGACGACGCGCTCGATGAGCGGGCCGAGCTGCTTGCACGGCCCGCACCAGGGCGCCCAGAAGTCGACGATCACCGGGACTCGCGCGAGGCCTCGATCACGTCCACCATGAAGGACTGGGCGGTCCCGTCCTTGACCGGATCGGCGTCGCCGCCACCCGGCCCGGCCTGCTTCGCCCTGAGCCCCGCAAACAGCTCCATGACAAACCCTTCATGTGCGCGACAACCGGCGCTAAGATGGCAAGCGCTCCATGCGCGATCAAGGGCACGCGATCAAGCGCGCAGGTGTGCGCGCCGCAGGAGAGCCACCGACTCGTCGGGACGGGCGCGCTCAGGGTCCTGGATGTCGCCTTGGCACGAGACCTGCCTGAAACCAGCAGACGAACGTGTCGATCGAGTAGATGCGCTTCGTCTCGGCCTGCACCTGCCGGACCTCGGCCAGCTGCTCGAGCGTGGTGATGCCGGGCTTGTCGGCCATGAAGTCCTTGCCGTGGCGCATCACGCGCACCCCGAGCGGCGCGCGCTCGTTGGCGATCGACGCGCTCACCACCAGCCGGATCTGCGGGTCGTCCAGGATCTCCTGCTCGCTGCGCGCGAGCTTCGCCCGCGGAT
>JAAUPT010000349.1 GCA_012032965.1 Nitrospira sp. | reverse complement strand
TTCGGCGATGGTCTTATTATACGCAAGACGCCTCGATTTGCCGCGCTCCCAATGGCGCTCAACAAGTGCGGCCTCATTGTTTGCTCGTAGCTGAGAAAGTTTGGATCAGCCGGAAGACCTGTAGCTATTTCGCTGCTCCGTGATACGCCTTCAGATTTCAAGGAGTCATCGGGCTGATCCCAAATCAGCTCTCCGTAGCCAAAAGAGGAAACCGCGGTTCTCGGTCCGGGAGCCTCAACTCTCGCTTGCACCAACGGTTTATCGGCAACTTCCGAAACGTCAATGACCAGATAATTGCCCGCCTCGAGGAAGGTTTTTGCCTCGCAATCGCAGCTGAAGGTGATGTCGATTGAATTGGTCGATGTGCTGACGTCTCCTATCCTGGTTCTAGGAATGACGTCGAAAATGCGACTTGTGTCAAACCCGTCCGCAACCCCATCGAACGTGAGTTTTAGGCTGCCTGCCAGAGCTTCCGAAACCCAGGGTGTATCTGGAGGCAAACGGATGACAAGCCGCGTGAAATCGGCATGCTCACCGGATCGCACCGGTATGGGCGCTGCGTTGAGCTGGATGCCTGCGGCGATCAAAACTGGTATCGCGAGGGAAAACAAATATCGTTTCATGATGCGTTTTGCTTGACGGTCTTCAAGGCGTCTTCAAGCTCTGAAAAGCTGGGTCTGCAGTGTGAAGGCGTGTTTTGACGACCAACTTCTATGCAGATATTCGTCGCATGCGCGTGAAGATTGGCCACGAGGACTTCACGTATCAATTGGTAGAAATGGCTGTCCTCTTCCGTAACCGATTTCACCTTGGCCGCAAATGGGCCGACCAAACCGTAGGCAAGGAAAACCCCCCAGAAATGTTCCCACGAGTGCACCGCCGATGAGCTTGCCCAGAACTTCGGGAGGCTGGTCAATCGATCCCATTGTCTTGATGATTCCGAGAACGGCGGCAACGATACCAAGTGCCGGCAGTCCATCGGCAACCGTTTGCAAGGCATGGCTTGAATGAAGCGCATGGTGCATGTTTGCCTCCATGCGCTTCTCCAGAACCTCTTCGACCTGATGCGGGTCGTCGTAATTCATTGATGCCGACCTGAGGGTATCGCAGATCAAGGCGATCGCTTCCTTGTCTTTCAGAATCTTTGGATACTTGGTGAAAATAGAGGAGTTCGCAGGGGCCTCGATGTGTTCCTCGATGGCGACCGGGTTTTGTCTCGCCAATCTGATGAGCTCGAACAGCAGGCACAGCAGATCCTTGTAATCTGAATGCGCCCATTTCGGCCCCTTGAACACCCGCCCCATATCACGCCCCGTCTGTTTGATCGCGGACAGGTCGTTGCTGATCAGGAACGCGCCAATAGCAGCACCGCCGATCATGGTCATCTCGAAGGGCAAGGCGTGCAAGATGATTCCCATCTTGCCGCCGGCAGCCAGGTAGCCGCCGAAAACCATGACGAAAATCGTAATGATGCCAATGATGCCAATCATTTCGTACCCCGGGTTCGATTCAATCCTATACCTGCCTTATCCCAAACTGCAGTTAAGGAAGCCTCTCCAAAACTCATCCTTCAGGGACGTTGGCGTTTCGTCCCGCCAGGATCACACTGATGGTATAAGCCGCTTCAGGCGACAGGCCGGCCATGACCCCCGCGGCAGCCTCGGGTTTCATGCGGCTGAGGAAACCAGCTGCGAATTTCGGATCCATTTGCTCGAACAAAGGCGCTGCATCCTTGGGCTTCATGGTTTCGTAGACAGATGTCAGTCTGGCCAGATCGTCCTCTGCGGCGGTGTCGGCCAGTGCGAGTACCGATCTCAGCGATTCCTCTGCTTCCTTCAAAGCGGCCAAACGTTGCTCGATTTCTCCGTCGGCGATTTCCAGTGCTTTCAAACGGGTGTTGATCGCGCGTTCATTTTCGGCAATCCGCATTTCCCTTTGTTGAAAAGCGGCAAGCATCTCGGCGAATTGATCCCGGCCCATGTCCGCGTTGCGCGTCTCCTGATCCGAATTGTCGATGTCCGTACTCTCAAACGGGCTCTCGGTGGCGACAGCCTGAGTGGCACCGGATACAATACGCAGGAGCGCCGACCCTATCAGCAGGCTCGAAATCAGGAGGATGGAGCCCGCGCTTTTCTTTGCCGGAAGCAAGCGTTCTTTTTTCATTGAGACACCCCCTGCGTACGATGCCGCACGAACATCGGTTCGGCGGTCGGTTGCGCTTTCGGCATGGGCCGGATGGAAACAGGAGGAGGTTCAGGGATATCGTGCATCGACGCCATTTGCAGCTCGAGCCGCTTGGCCATCGATTCCGCACGCTCGGTCAGGCCGGTGAGTGTTTCAGCAGACCGTGAGGCGGTCGACTGTGCATCGCTGAGCGTTTGCTTCAGATCGCCGACTTGCACGGACAAAACGGCGACGGCACCGCCAACTCCCTTTTCCAGGTCGTTGAATCGCTTGAGACGGCGCCCGAGAACATAGCAGTAGACGCCTGCACCCAAGGCACCTGCCGCGAGAAAGATGTCGGCAATGATTTCCATGTCGATTTCCTTAGTTTAGAACGAATTCCATGATCAGCAGGTCGTTGATGCGTTCGGGCCCGGCGACGACCTGGGCGCGTCGCAGCATCTGCGACCGCAGGCGCGTGAGCGCTGCGGGGTCTTCGATGTCAGTTACTTCCAGCGCGCGCAGATATCCGTTCAGGACATCAATGATTCGCGGCATGATGGTTTCGACTTCACTCTGGTGCTGATTGGGCACTTCGAAGCTAGCACGGAACCGGAGGTGTTTGCTGGAGCTGCTCCGGGGCAGGGAAACCGTCAACGGCTCCATCGCCACGAAAACCACGGCTGGCGCCTCATCTGTATGAAGTTCCGGCGTTTCTTGGTGCGCGGGCGTGGTCCCCAGAATCAATCCGCTCGAGGTGAGATAGAATCCAGCCCCCGCGCCGGCAACTGCGAGGACGATGCCTGCCATCAGAGCTTTCTTGGAGGGCTTCGCCGGCGCCTCTTCGGGAATTGTGGTCGTTTCTGCCATTGGTCATCCGTGGTTCAACTCGAAACCTTTTATAGACCGAATTGCACTAACTGATTGTTAAGCCACATCGTTCAATGATGCTCACGTCGCCTGGCAGAACGCCCGGCACCACGGAGGCGCTTGTGCAGCAAATTGTGAATGTTTGGACCGGACTGGATTTGCGCCGGCAGATTATCGTCGTGATTGCGACAGGTGCGGTGTTCTTTGGTATTCTGGCGATGTCGCGGATGGCCACCGCGCCGAGCATGACCCTGTTGTATTCAGGACTGGAAAGCGGGGCGGCCGGAGAGGTCGTGCGCGCCCTGGAGCAACGCGGCGCGATATTCGAAGTCCGTGGAAGC
>JAAUPT010000348.1 GCA_012032965.1 Nitrospira sp. | reverse complement strand
CAATGAATCGTGTCGCGTAGTACAGATTCGAGTCGTACTCGCTGGCAGCGATAAACAGAGTCGCCGTTTCTGCCTGGGAGGTTGTGGTGCGTTTCATAGATAGCTTACCGGAATCACGGCAACCGGCAAGACATGGAGAATATGCTCAGGATGGATGCATAGCAACACCCACCACACGCGGGTGCTCGACGAGAACTCTGGGGTAACCTCAGGGAACCTCTCGCCATAGGAACAAAACCGGTCAGCATGTTCAACATCGTAGGAGTGATGCTACCATGCGCTCAGGGGTCGGTCAAGAATCGAGATCGATCTATGGAAAGGCAGGAGCTGGTGAGGGAGAGATATCTCTTGGCTTCATACCGGTTTCTTCATCGGGTGCCACGAGATCGAGCGGAAGCGTCAAGGTGTTCGTGAGGACATCGACGGCAAGTTGCGCCAACCCCGATAACCCGGATGCAAAGGACTTCACCGGTAGATACGTTACCTCAGGATCTTCCATCGCTCCTTTCGCGGTGAACATTGCGGTAGCCACTCCTTTTCGCTCTCCCGCGATCATTCGACCAAAGAGTGGAATGGTCTTGAGGAATTGCGAGTAGGACCCAAACGGGCTTACGGCAACAGCAAGATCCAACTGGTCAGTCGGCAAATCATAATTCCCGGCCGCCGTAATCCGTAGAATCGGACTATCGATGATCGCATTTTCTGTCTGAAACATGCCATTTTGAATCGCTACGGTCGCAGTAATTCTGTTATACGGCAATCCTTCCTTTTCCAGATCCACCTTTCCCTGCAGCACAGCAGGAACATTCAACAGGCTGATGATTTCCATATCGCCCGCTCATTCGATTTAAGGATACGCCCATTTTCCAACAGGACCTCGACTTTCCCGTTCAGTGAAGGATAGATTCCGTGCGGATTGCGTCCATGTCCACGAAGCACTCCACTCAAGCGGGCCTCTCCCGACACACCATGGACCTGCGTGTTGGTCAGTCTCAAGAGATCATCAAATTCCACTCCTGTCACTCTGAACGAGAGATCACTCTCTGCCGGCGCCTTAGGGGGAAGGCGCACCACGAGTCGTCCGGCTACATGGCCATGGATGGACGCACCGGACAGACGATCGATATCAAGCACACCATCTTGAATATTGATTCGAGCGGACAGCCCAGCGAATTTCATATGTCGGTAGTGCCCACTCGCGACGGCTGCAGACATCGTCACCTGACTGGTCGCCGCCAAAGTTTCAAGAAATTCCCGTATCGGAGACCGTCCACCCTTTGGAATCACCAAACTCAAATCGAGCTGATTGGATTCGATCTTGCCGGTGATGGTAGGCTTCACTAACCAGTTTCGAACCATGGCTTCTACGGTAAGGTCGCTGCCCTGAAGCTTGAATGATAGCCGCTTGAGGTCGATCTCGTTGCGCGCAAATCGTACTCGAGCATAGAGATCCTGAAGATGCCCATCGACTCCGTTGACGACCATCAACCCATTCGTCATCCCCATCCACCCCGTCACCCTCCACGCCTTCCAATCCGTTCCCTTGCCCTTGATATCAAGCGAGACATCAAGATTGCCCGCTTCAAGCCCGGCTTTGGAGACCCATTCAGGGAAACTCGACACCGACAAACTTCTCATCGTCACCGCCATATTGATCATGAAGCGATCACCAAGGTGCATGGTTCCCTTGGCGGGAATGTGGATCCTGGGTAGGACGAGTTCCAATCGCTCCAAGGTCACACCGCTTCGTGGAGGGAGGATGCCATCAAACTCCACCGTGGCGTGAGCCCCGATGGGTTTCTCCAGTGAACCAAGCACGACTTTAGCCTCATCGAATACGAGTGAGCCTCGAATCTGAGGTTTCTTCGTTGAACCTGACAGTGTCACTGCGGAGCTGAGCGTCCCCGCAAGCAGACCCGGTTCGATGGCCGTGGATCTGAACAGCCTCACTAATTGGGACGCATCACCTCGCGTACGAATGAGAAAATCTTGAAAAAGGCTCGTCGTTCCGCCGGTTATCATCCCTTGGACCTGCACAGCAGTGCCCCCAACATGTCCGATGACTTGCTCAAACTGCGTCGATCCACCGGCCAAGACGAACCGCCCTTGCAGCCCGGTCAACCGCTCGGGCAGCGCGGCATGGTTCAGGCTCACCTGGCGAGCGGTAATCTCCCCGCCTGCAAAAGTAATCTTTTCGGCATGATCCAACGGGCCAACCAGGCGCAACGTCGTCTGTGCGGTTCCTTCGGGGTCACGAATACCAGCAATTAACTGCGAGACTGGCTCGGTCTTCACGGTCCTTGCAAGAAATTCGACCAACGGCGCCGCCGCCATATCTCCCCTAACCTCCAGCTCGAGCCATGGGCCTGCCTCGAGAAACGACACGTCCGCCTTTCCGTCGGTGAGGTGCATCGCTCCATACATTCCGGTCACTCTTGTGATTCGAACACGTCCGGTCTCCACCATAACCACCGCAGCCAGGTCCGTCACCGCCGTACCATCACGACCGATCACGCCTTGCCCATCTCGAATACGGAATTCCCCTGTGGTCGAAACTTGTGACCCAGTCGTGGCGGAACCAGTCAGCGTGGCATGAATACACCTGCACTTTACCGTCGAGTCTGGTGATCCGCCAGCAACGCGGGGAGCTGCGGGAGGATCCAGTCCGAGGGAATCGTGTTCAGCAGCTTGCGAACAGCCACGGGAGCACTGGAGAACGTGATGGAAAAGGTAGGCTGGGGGGTCAACAGTCCCGCTAGGTTAGCATGCCCTGTCAGTGTGATGTCGCCCAAACCCGCGGTCATATCGGATAACACCATGTCGTATCCGGCAACTCCCGGCATCATTCGAATAGTACTCTTGAGGTTGAGGGCACCCTGGAGTTGCTCCGAGACCAGTCTTGGAGCAAGAAAGTCAGCCGCTTCACGGATTCTCAGATCAGCCGCATCGATATGCCCTTCGAACTGATATCCCGAGACGCGATCTCCTATCTCCTCACCCGTCAAAGACACGGGTGGTTCCGCTGGTTTAATCACGCCATCCACAGAGACAGCCGATGCCCCTTGTGCACTCTGATGAGTGATCGATGCATGCAATTCTCCATGACCACGTTCCGGCCTGATCAAGAGACCGAATTCGACATGTTCCAGCTTGACTGACCGAATTCCATCGGACCTCGTCGCATCGATCACCGTAATCGTTCCGTTCGCGATCTTGGCTTCTTTAACTCGGAAGGTCCGGGCCATCATGTCCATAGTCCCCCGGTCTGTATCAGCCTGGCCGTTCGCCCCCTCAAAAATATTCCAACGGCCACCTTCATTCCGTCGAAGGGTCAGCATCGGTTCCTCGACTAACAATCGCTTACCAACGATTTGTTTTTG
>JAAUPT010000347.1 GCA_012032965.1 Nitrospira sp. | reverse complement strand
CTGCTTGAAGCTGATTTCTAAGCAACATCCTGGTCGAGTGACAGCATCGAAAACAGCGATGTGTTCGACAACGGCTCTTGGATTGTGAACGCTTCACGGGCTGATTGATTGATATAGCGCACGATTTGGTGGGCATCGACCAAGAAAATGGGAGTTGGAACGGCGTCCAGGATCTGATCCGTGGACTGCTGCAGGACTTGGACTTCTTGAGTTTTCAACTTGACTTGGTCGGTCAGCCCTGCAAAGGCGGCTTTCAACTGCGCATTCATGCGGGTGAATTCTCTCGCAAGGTCTTCCAACTCATCGCCGGTATTGATCTGGATCGGTGTCTGCAGCTCGCCACGCCCGATGGCCTGTGCTGCCTGTTGCGAGCTGTCTGACCGGGGTGACGATGCGACCTGCTGCGACGTAGCCGAGTGAGACCAGCAGCAGGATGGCGACGGCTCCGAATACCATCACCCAGGTGAGCAGATGTTGGATCGGGGCGAAGAGTTCATCGGACGATTGCCAGACGAACGTGTGCCACGATCCGTTGTCGGTTGAGCCGTTGGTTGCCCGGCTGGTCTCAGGAAGCGGGGCAAATCCGATGACAGATGTCGATTCCCCGCCGTGGCCGTCGCTCGAGGCCTCCACCCAGCCATGGTGTTGGGGGGTCACGAGTGGAGTCAAGTTTCGATCGGATAATGGAACGCCTGTCGGAAGTATGGGACAGCTGATGACGATACCCCTACTGTCGATCAGCATGACATGGCCGGTCTTGCCGAATCGGATGGCATGGGTGGAGGGAGAAAAGAATTCCTTGGCATCGATGACATGGTGCAGCACGCCGACGGCTTCGTAGCGCAAACTATCCATGATGGGAAGTGAGATTGTGAACACATAGGTGTTCACTCGGTCGTCGAAACGGATATCTTCGATGTAAAGCTTGCCCACCGCCTTATTGAACGCTCCTTGCCACCAAGGGGTGTCGTGATGTCTGAATGCCGGATGGTCGGTCATGGTGGCGACGAGTGCGCCTTGCACATCGGTCAGAAACAGCATCTTCGTCGACGCACGGACCACCTGTGGCAGCAACTGACCAGGTGGGCTGTACACTCCGGCGTAGTATTCGTGGAGTAATGCGCTGAGCGTATTCTCTGTCAGCGATTTGAGCGCAGCAGGGTTTCGCTCTGTCCAGCGCTGTTCGAGGTCTGCGAGAGTCGATGTTGAGCGCTTTGGGTCGCGTGAGGCATCGCGGCGGCGTTCCAGTTCCCGAATGATCGTCGGATCATAGGCGATTCGAGCGGTGTGCGAGATTTCTTCGACTACGAGGAGGTCAAGTTTGCGAGCCGCTTCGGTTGCCAGTGCTTCAAAACTTTCTCCGCTGATTTCACGAATTTCCTGAGACCCCTGCCAGAAGGCCATCCCCAAACCGACGACGAGAGGGATGATTCCCACGAGGAGCATAGACAGGATGACTTTGGTCTTGAGCCCCCATCCGGCGCCTGCCGGTGAGGATGTGGGTGTTGTTGTCATGTTCCTGCTCGAGGGGTTCCCTCAGCACTCGACGGGTCACTGGGGAATGTGAGGGTAAAGGTTGAGCCATGACCGACGTGACTCTCGACTCCGATGGTGCCGTGCATGTGCTGGATCACATTCTTGATATTGTAAAGACCCAGTCCCGTTCCCTTCCCCGGTGGCTTCGTTGTGTAGAACGGCTCAAAATCGGGTCAAAACCTCCGGTGCGATACCGCAGCCGGTGTCCGAAACACGAACGTGAGTCGCGCCGGCTACTGCGGTGGTATCTAGTGTCAGAGTACCGTGATGTTCCATCGCTTGAACCGCGTTGGTAATCAAGTTCACGAATACATGGAGAAGCTTATCGGGATTTCCCTTCACGACGATGTCAGGTTGATAGTGCTTGTGTATCTCAATGTCTTGAAGTGCCACGGCATAGCGGGCAATCTTCAGGGCTTCATCGAGCTTGCTATTGACGTTGACGAGGCCGTCTTGCTGTACGGAGGCGCGGCGGGAGTAGGAGGTGAGGTCCCGACAAATAGCAGTTGTCCGTTTCACGGCTTCAATAATGTCCAGGGCTTGAGCATGCACGGTCTTGAGGTCCGTTTCGTCAGCCAGATTTTCAGCCATGCCGAGAATCAGCTGGAGGGGATTGTTCATGTCATGCGCGATGCCGGCTGCAAACGAGCCCAAACCGGCGAGCTTCTCTGCATGGAGCAACTCGGTTTGCAGCGTTGATTCATGTTGGACAAGCAGCCAGAGAAGCCGGGATGCTTGTCCACTGACAATTGCCGCCCCTGTCGGCCCCTGTTGCTGAAGCACGGTCTCTACTGATGGATCACCGGTCACGTCCATCACCACGTTGAGGGTGTGGTCCCTGAGCAGATCAGCGATCACTCGATACACCGGCACGTTCAGCTCTTGGGCTCGTCTGAGTCCTGGTGCTGAGGCATCCTTATCGGTAATACCGACGATCTCAATCGCCCGAATCTGATGGAGCACCTCAAGAAGTGCGGTTCCTCCACGTCCTGCGCCGACAATCGCAACCCTCATCGGAAGTACGGCTGGCGACGATGTGCTCCGCTGGGTTTCCACGCTCGAATGAGCGATGGTCGGAGATGTGGTCGCCGCACCGATTCCATCCGATGGTGGTCTGTCCATCATAGGCGGGCCAATTCTCGTTGTTCCATGGCACGACCAACGGCAGCTTTCAATATCTCACCCTCCACAGGCTTCACGAGATAGTCCACGACGCCCTGCCGAAGGAGAGATGTGGCCATGTCGGTGTCCGGGAACCCAGTCAGGACAATCAAGGGCACCCGCGGATAGTTCTCGCGAAAGTAGGCAATGGCTTCGATCCCGTTCACCTTCGGCATCCGGATATCGCAGATCATGACATCCAACAGGAGGCGATTTTCGCCCCAGTTGATGGTTTCAATGGCTTTCTCCCCATTCTCAGCTTCAAGCACATCGTACCCGGCTTTTTGCAGCGTCATTCGGACGACCTTCCGGATATCTGGTTCGTCATCGACGATCAATACCCGACCGTTGCAGCTCTCACCTCCGACAAAAAACCCGGACTTGAATTCACTCATGGCAACCTCCTTGGTGAAGAACGGAGTGCAGTGGGTTCCGTCACGACCTGAACTATCGCAAGGTCAGTGCCGAAGGTGAAAGGTATGCGAAGATCCATCATTTCAACAGGAAGTTGAATCAAACCTGTTTCCGCATTTAACCGACTGGCTCAAACGCACCACCAGGTTGGTGAAATCCACCACCGACGGATGCTCATTGCCTTTCATGGCACGTTTCAGCTAGGGTATTGAAAACACTGCTGGAGTTGATACTTGTGATTACACCTGATGTGCTGACAGAATATATTCGTAAGA
>JAAUPT010000346.1 GCA_012032965.1 Nitrospira sp. | reverse complement strand
CCTGCCATTCGAATATTGAAGCGTTTTCGCCATTGTGAAATCTCCTTACAGCCGCTTAGGCCTTGTTGGGAATCGCAGCAGCTGGCTTGGGAAGGAACTCCTTATAGCCATAGCGCTCGGCAAGATACTGCTTGGCCTCTTCGCTGACATACTCGGTGAACTGGTATCGATCGTTCTCGACCGTCTTGGCATCTTCCATGACTTTGTCGGTTGGAATCGCATATTCGATGTTGCAGGAGGTGTACGCCTGAATATAGGTTGACCCCACTTCGCGAGCGATCAACACGGCTTTCTTAATGACACTTTCGATGCGGCGCGGATTATTCGGCACGACGGTTGCCACATAGGCACAACCAGCAACCTTGGCCATCTGCAACATATCCATCTTCTCGAACTTCTTCCCGAGCGGGGCCATTTTTAACACGGCACCCCTATTCGTCATCCCGCTTTCCTGACCGCCGGTATTCCCATATACCTCGTTGTCCAACATGATGGTCGTAAATCGTTCCTTGCGGAACCAGGAATGGAGCACCTGCTGAAAGCCGATGTCCGCCGTACCACCGTCTCCGGCCATCACTACCACATCTTTTGGCTTGTCGCCGAAACGAAGACGGAGGCCTCGGGACAATCCGCTGGCCACTCCGTTTTGATCACCATAGTTACCGTAGACAAATGGGATCGCAGCCTGAGAGATGGCAAGACGCCCACATCCGGCCGTCCCAACAGTAATTGTGTCTTCAGGATTTGGAAGCGCAACTATGGCGAGACGGATAAAGAGCGTCATCGCACAGCCAGCACACATGGGATGCTCTTCCAACACTTCCTTGAAACTCCCCACCTGTGAAACACTGACCTTCTTTCCAAACGGTCCATGTTCCACCATGTCTCGGTATTCCTTTGGCATGAACTTCTCAAATCCATTCGAAAACTTGACGTAATCAAGGCTCATCAGGCACCTCCCTTAATATCGTTGGCAACGGCAGACCGTTGCTTATATTCTTTACACCACCGACATGCATCGAAGAAAACGTGGAGACTTAAGGATTTAAGCAATCAGACCACTAGCTCTTGCTCACCGAAATCTTAAGTATCCTAGCAAAGCTGAAAAAAGACTGTCAATCGTTGGCTTCGTCTTTCCTCTCATTCATTGCATAATCCTTCTTGGCCCCTTGCGCACAAACTTCCAACCTAAACCCTCAAGATAGTATAACGTCAGGAAAATCAAAGCAACTTTAAAGAAGGCCCACGGTGTCCGAAAGAAGGCCTAGATTAAAATGGCAAAATAGGCCATTCGCCCCAACCGACACACACAAAGCCACCACCTCTCACGTAACCGCCCGCACCATTTCATGACCATATCATCTTTCATGACAATTCATGTTTAGAGATTGCCGATCAACCACATTCCGTTTACACTGCAATGTATGTCACGACGCGTTCTTATCGCGGGTGAGGATGATACTGGTATCAATGTCGGCGGAGTTCACAAGCGCCCACCGATTCCAGACGATTCACTCAAAGCCGAGTGTCCGAAGTTCATGGCCCACGGCCCTTGTGGAGGTGTGCGCAAGGGTGGGCTTTGCGAAGTCTACCCCGAAATGAAATGTCCATGGGTCTCGCTTTACATCGAATTGGAGAAGATCGGTCAAACGGAGTGGATGAAGCAAGTGTAGAAGATGTGAGGCGTGAAACGTGAAACGTGAAACGAGCGGAAGAAACCAAAAAACCACAGAACTGGGATACAATGAACGGCATGCAAAAAGCGGCATCACCGCTCCACTGTCTGAAATAGAAACTTTCCCGAATCAGTATAAGGGTTATGAAATCACGATTGAGATTCCCGAGTATACGGCGATCTGTCCAAAAACTAATTTGCCGGACTTCGGGACGATCACGCTGCACTACATGCCCGATAAAGCATGTCTCGAGCTGAAATCGCTCAAGATGTACATCTACGCCTACCGCAATCTCGGCATCTTTTATGAAAATGCCGTCAACCGGATTCTCCACGATGTCGTAAAAGCCAGCCGGCCTGTTTGGGCCAAAGTCACCGGCACCTTTACGGCACGAGGCGGGCTGTCGAGCAAGATTGAAGCGAAGTACCCTTAGTCAGCCCTACCTGGCTACTCTGAGACATGGCCACCTACGCAATCGGCGACGTGCAAGGATGTTACGATGCCTTGCAGCGCCTTGTTCAGCAGGTTCGGTTTGATCCGGACTCAGATCGTCTCTGGTTTGTCGGCGATCTCGTCAACCGCGGCCCGGATTCTCTGAATGTCCTGCGCTACATCAAGAATCTTCGAGATCGGGCTGTGGTCGTCTTGGGCAACCATGACTTGTTCCTGCTGGCTGCCGCCGACGGCATAGCGACGATGCGTCCAGAAGACACCCTCCAAAGGATCCTGACCGCACCAGATCATGATGAACTCATCACATGGCTCCGTCAGCAACCTTTGTTCTATCGAGAAGATCCTTTTGTCCTTGTCCATGCAGGCCTACTCCCTCAATGGTCCATTGATGAGGCAGAACAACTGGCCTCTGAAGTCCACGCTGGTTTACGAGGTCATTCATATCGAGACATCCTCCGAGCGCTGTATCCCAGCAAACATCTTCAATGGTCGCCAGATCTGACCGGTCCCACCCGGCTCGCGACCATAATGAAGGTGCTCACAAGACTCCGGGCCTGTTCACCGGATAGCCTGATGGAATCATCCTTCAGCGGTCCTCCGGAACGGATCCCTACCGGATATTTCCCTTGGTTTACGATCAATGCCGAAGCTCGTCGCGACACCACTATCGTCTGTGGCCACTGGGCAGCGTTGGGATTGCATATCGCGCCCAACATTCTGGCAATTGACAGCGGTTGCGTGTGGGGACGGGAACTGACAGCCATACGGTTGGAAGACCGGGCAGTATTTCAAGTATCTTGTCACAATGCAGAATAGCGCGGTGGCTGAGTCAGAGTTGCCTGATCCTACGCCGCCCCGTTACTCGTCACGCCCGTTTCCTTCCTACCGTTTTGTGCCGGACGAACACCACATCCTCGACGAACGCCGCACGGTCATTCCTATGGCCAACCAGAGGTGAATCCAACCGCGTTCTCCGCTGCTCAATGGCAAGACTCCGAGGACTATCTGTACGGGATCGATCTCTATAATCACGCCTATTGGTGGGAATGCCATGAAGTCTTCGAAGAATTGTGGAAAATAGCTGGACGGCACACGGAACAGGGGAATTTCTTCCAAGCTCTTATTCAGCTCGCCGCGGCCAATTTGAAACTGTTCATGGGCAACCAGCAGGCCGCGCAGAATCTGCTACAACATGGCCTTGTTCGACTACAAAGAGCGCCGGACTTCTATATGGGGATGGATGTCGCACGCCTCACCG
>JAAUPT010000027.1 GCA_012032965.1 Nitrospira sp. | reverse complement strand
GTCCATTCACTGGCGCGCTCAGCCGATGGGACATTGTTCGCCGGGACCTCGGGCAAAGGGATTTTTCGACTGACCCCTCGTTCATCCGAATGGGTTCGTGTGCGGCATGGTCTGAAGGACCATGAGGGCATGATCGAGAACTTCATCCGTGTGTTGGTCATTGATCGGGACCAGAGTATTTTAGCAGGAACGTTCGATGGGGGGGTGTTTCGCAGTGTGGATGGAGGGCTGACGTGGCGTTCAATCAGTCGAGCCCTCCCGAACGATTCTATCCGCGGGATTGTGTTGCACGATCACGGGCTGGTCGTTGCCACAGGACACGGGATCTTTAAGACGGTGGATAGGGGTAAACAGTGGAGGCCCCTCAACAAAGGTCTGACTAATCTTTCTATTCAGGTGCTGATTGGATCGGGAGAGAGAGGGCTGTATGCAGGAACAAGTTCAGGAGTGTTTCGCAGCGATGACGGTCTTTCGTGGGTCGCTGTGAATCAAGGACTGGAAGCCGAAATGGCGCCGCCTCCATTTCTCTTTCGATAGTCGCAGAAAGGATGAACCGTATGAGCGATGTTGCGAACAACACACGGGCCACAATCGCAGTGATGACGAAGGGGCAATCAATTGGAGAGATCGTCCTTAAGTTCTTTCCGGAGGTGGCACCAGGTCACGTCAATAACTTCATCAAGCTTGCCAAGGAAGGATTTTATAATGGAACGACATTCCATCGTGTCATTCCTGGCTTTATGATTCAGGGGGGCGATCCCAACAGCAAGACGTCCGATCGCTCGTCGCATGGGATGGGTGGACCTGGGTATAAGGTAAAGGCTGAATTCAATAGTACACCACACAAGCGCGGCATTGTGTCGATGGCCAGAGCAAACGACCCTGATAGCGCCGGGTCACAGTTCTTTATCTGCGTCTCGGATGCCAATTTCCTCGATTGGCAATACACGGTTTTCGGAGAGGTCGAGAGCGGCATGGATGTGGCTGACAAGATCGTCGACATGAAGCGAGACGGGCGAGACAATCCGTTGGAGCGTGCCGAGATCACTGTCACGATCAGCGGAAGCTAGGTCTCGGCGATCATGGATGTGAACTGCATACGACTGATTTCAGCCGGTGTGGCTACCTGTTTTCTCATACTGGTCGGTTGCGCTGTCCCACATGTGCCATCAAGAGTCATTTACGAGGATCCGACAAATTTCGTGCGGTTGGAAGAAGACTCGGAAGTACTAGCGGAATGGCCGCCAAGTCATCATACACACCCCTTTTTCATCGAGCCTGAGAAATTAAGGAAGATCCTATCAGGATTGATGGTTCAAGAGCATTGGATCGCACTGAAACGGTGGTTGCGGGGTGAGTCTCCGCTCGTTCCGACCTTCACGGACGAAGAGTTGACACTGCTGTCCTCGCACCTCGCAGAGCGCTTTGCGGAGGCGAAATACAACGAACGAGTCACATTCTATCTGAGCGAACCACAGACATCTGCCAGACGCATTATCACAACGGGGGGACTGTATATTCACGGGACGGAACTGCATATGCTCCTGGGCAACTGGCGGATCATTTACGGTATTCCGGCCTATGGGATGATCTATGATCGCCGTTATCCCATGCGGCCAACCGCGGCAAAAGGTTTTGATTTACGGTTTCAACCCACGGAGGCCGTCGTTCCTACGAAAAGCAGTATGCTCGATGAGATCTTGGCGAATGCCAAGGATGAGTTGGTCATTGATCTGTCGAAACTCGAATCGTTTAAGTCTTCCGTTTCCTTACGAAGCCGTTGCTCGCAGCACAAAATGAGCTGTGAGCGGCCCTAACGGTTTAGCACCGCTGGAAACGCATTTTGGGCACTTCCACAAGTCCTTCGATGAAGGAAGGCCAGCCGAGCTTGCTCTGGCCTTGGACACGGTCGCTGAAGCGAATGGGCAGTTCGCGAATATCTGCGCCGAGTTGAACCGCCCGCCAGGCCAGTTCTACCTGAAAGACATATCCTTTGGCGCGCACTGTTTCAAGCTGCATCTTCAGCAATAGTTCACGATGATAACACCGGAATCCGCCTGTCCAGTCATGGATCGTTGATCCTAAAAAAACCCGCACATAAGTGTTGCCGCAGCGAGATACCAAGCGTCGCCGCGCGTCCCAGTTTTCGGTGCCACCACCAGGCACATAGCGACTACCGATAACCAGATCGGCGGTCCGGCTGCCGTGGATTAAGCGGGGTAAGTCCCAAGGCGCATGACTGAAATCACAATCCATCTCTATAATACGGTCATAGTTTCGGTGGAGCGCCCATTCAAACCCCGCCAAATAGGCTGGCCCAAGTCCTTGTTTTTTCGGGCGATGCAAGGCATGGACATGTTGCTGTTCGCCGCGTAATCGATCGGCCAGTTGGCCGGTTCCATCCGGCGAATTGTCATCAACGATTAAAATATCAGCCACGAGATACTTACTGATCGTGGCGACGAGTGCTTCAAGATTAGAACGTTCGTTGTAGGTTGGAAGTACAATCACTATCGGTTGGTCGAAGTCGAACGGTGAGGCAGGAACCAATGGTCTTCCCAGTGCAACATGGGAATATCCCGGGGTGGGCCATCAGGGCTGGAACAATCGCTGATGGCAATGCGCGCACTGTCGACACCGCTGGCGACGAGTTCTTCTGCAAAGTCAAAGTTCGGGACGAGATAGGCTTCGTCGGCTTTCAGCTCTTGTGAGGAGAATGACCCGTTGGCCGGAGGAAAGTGGTAATAGCGTAGAGGGGGAGTCTGCACTTCCTCGAACGACAAAGGGAGTGATTGGCCAATAGGCATAAAATTATGAGCATGCCATCGGAGATTGGTTCAACAAGGTCGGCCTCCAGGGCAGAAATGGCTGGCATTTTAGATGAGCACGACCAGTCGTGCAAGTAGACGCGCAAGTGAGCGCCGCATTTTTGACAGTACGGGAATGGCTATGTTACATTCCGCGAGTCGTTGATATTCCAGGCTTTTCGATCAGATATTCGATCATTATAGAGTTGAAGGGTAATTGTTATGAGTGAATCACGGTCTCATGTGATTATTGTCGCGGGAGCGGGACCCGCTGGTATGGCTGTCGCAAGTTCGCTTTCAAAAGCCGGCCATGAAATCATCATCTCAATCGAGACATCAGATTCGGGGGGTTGGCAGAGTACGGAATATTCCCTTCCAAACTAAAGCTTCGCGGCGGTCTCAAGAAGCAGTACTGGGAACTGCTTCAGAAAAAAAACGTGCACTATTTTGGCAATGTCTCAATCGGAAATGGGAAAGACCTCACGGTCGATGATGTACGTGGACTTGGGGCGAGCGCAGTTGTTTTCACCATCGGTGCGCAAGGGACCAAAGCCATCGGCGTAGAGGGGGATTCGGCGCAGGGTGTGTTTCACGCGAAAGATGTGGTGTATCACTACAACCGTCTCCCTGGCTTTGGCGATCGCCTTTTGAAATGGGCAAGCACGTCTCGGTGATCGGAGCTGGAGATGTGATGGTGGACATTGCCCACTGGTTGGTCCGCTATAAGAAGGTAGAGCGTGTCACGGCCATCGTCCGACGGGGTCCAGTGGAACGCAAGTATAATCCGAAGGAAATCCGCAGCATCTGTGCCAATATGGACCTTGAAGGGATTCATCACGAGTTCGAGCGCATCAAAGACCGTATGGCCAAGGTGGGACAGAATCCCGATGACGTCTTGAAGGGCTTTACAGACGAATTCACCAAGTGCGAGCCTCAAGTCTCACAAACACAAATGGGCTTCCGCTTCCTTGCTTCTCCAAAGCGTATTCTGGTTGATGCGCACAATCGGGTTCGTGCCCTCGAAATGGAGGATAATCGGCTAGATCCAAAGGGTGAGGATACCGTTGCAGTCGGGTTAAAGCAGTACTATGAATTTCCCTGTGATTCAGTGGTGTTTGCCGTTGGCGACAAAGTGGATGAGACGGTCGGCCTTCCTTACAAGAACGGCATGTTTATTACGAATCCCAACAAGACCGGTAACGATCCGGATGATTCGCTTTTTCAGGCTTATGACGAGACGGTCGGGAAAATTATGGACGGCGTATTTCTAGCCGGCTGGGCTCGGAAAGCCAGTGAAGGCCTTGTCGGCGTGGCAAAGCGTGATGGAGATTGGTGTGCAGAGGTCGTGGAGCGCTACCTGGCGAGCAAGAGCAGTGGTGGTAATGCTAGGGCTGTGCTCGATCAGTTACATTCGCTTCTCCAAAAGCGACAGAGTTGTCCAGTCGATGTAAGCGGGCTCCGGGCGCTTGAAGTGGCAGAGCGTTCGTTCACAGAAAAAACAGACTGTATTGGGGAATTCAAATTTACGGTAAATCAGGACATGCTTGCATGCATCGAACAACGGAGGGTGTCGTAGCAGAGCCTGCCGACTTTATCCGTGTCCCCATTTCAGCTTTCCCCTCAACACTTCGTAGTAGTGGCTCTCTGGAAAACGAATCAGTCTGGTCCGATGGTCTGACGCATGGATGACTGCCTTATCGCCCTGGACGATAGCAACCCCGACTTGGCCATCGAGTGTCGCCATCGACCCTTCATCCTGACTTGTTAAGGTGACTTCAATCACAACATTGCCCGGCACGATTAACGGGCGATGGGTCAAGGTGTGGGGGACAGATCGGCGTTAACATCAGGGCTTGCACACCCGGATTCATGATGGGGCCTCCGGCAGATAGCGAGTACGCGGTGGAGCCCGTCGGGGTTCCGATGATGAGACCGTCACCTCTTAGGCTCGTCACGAATTGACCACCGATTGCGACCTGCAAGTCGATCATTCGGGCGAGGATGCCCTTGCTGATCACGACATCGTTCAGGACAATGCCACGGGCGACTGTTTCTCCATGCCGGTGGATATGTGTTGCCAGCATGAGTCGCTCATCCAGTGCAAAATCGTTCGCAAATACGCGTTCAAGCGAAGGGTACAGGTTGTCCAGTCGGACTTCTGTCAAAAAACCGAGACCGCCCATATTGACGCCGAGAATAGGGATACTGCGTTCTGCTGCCAGCCGTGCCGCGCTCAGGATGGTTCCGTCTCCACCTAGGACCAAAAGCACATCGGCTTTCTCAGCCAGTTGAGTCTTCGGCATTCCCCCTTGTTCGTTAAGTAGCGCCGCAGATGTTGTATCGAGCAGGACTTCGATGCTGCGGGCCCGGAGCCAGGCGACCACTCCCAGTAACGTACTTTTGACCTCCGGGAACTTTGGTTTGGTGAGAATCCCAATACTTTTACTTCTCATGGGTGCGAGCAAATGGGTGGAGAAAGAAGGAGGGCGATTGTATAGAGATGTTTCTTTTTATGTCAACGAAAAGCCTATGAGTTCATGTTGGGGCAACATCGACACGACAGAAGGTATGCGATGATGTCGTTGTGTTGCCCGTCTTGTTCTCCGCGCAACCTTGACTCTCGAAGATACTGTGGTTAGAATTAGGGCAAGATTTTTCAAGGGTTTTGCTCGAACGCAGTCACGATGTGCGCTCACGAGGAGGAGGCAGGATGTTCGAACGATTTACTGACAAAGGTCGAAAGATCATCATCCTTGCGCGGGAAGAAGCCGAACGACACCAAAACGATTATCTCGGCACTGAACATCTCGTCTTGGCCATACTCCGTGAGTCCGACGGCATTGCACTGATGATCCTAAAAAAGATGGGACTTTCTACCGAACAGATCCGGCTGGAAATCGAGCGGAATCTGCCTGGTGGGGGAACCACCATGACATTCGGAGAAATTCCTTTTAGCCCTCGAGTGAAGAAAGTAATCGAATACGGAGTCGAGGAAGCCCGTTTACTGGGGCATAATCACATCGGCAGCGAGCATCTTCTCCTAGGCCTTCTTCGCGAAGAAGAAGGCATCGGCGGGAAAATTCTTCGGAGTTTAGGGGCGAACCTTCTCACTGCACGGCAGTTAACCGTGACGTTCTTGCGAAAGTCGGCCCCGCGTGAGAGGGATCGGAAGAGCAATACGCCGGCCCTTGACGAGTTCGGTCGGGACTTGACTCAGTTGGCACAAGAAGGTCAGTTGGATCCAGTGATCGGACGGGCCGATGAGATTGAGCGCGTGCTCCAGATTCTCAGCCGAAGAAGCAAGAACAATCCTGTGCTGATCGGTGAATCCGGTGTTGGAAAAACAGCAATTGTGGAAGGGCTCGCCCAACGGATCATTCAATCTGAAGTTCCTGATAATTTGCTCTCTCGCCGGGTTATCGCGTTGGATCTCGGCTCTCTGGTCGCTGGGACCAAGTATCGCGGGCAGTTCGAAGAGCGCCTCAAGGTTGTCATGAAAGAGATTGTCCAGGCCGGTAACATCATTATTTTTATCGATGAGCTCCATACACTGGTTGGAGCTGGGGCCGCGGAGGGGTCCATCGACGCGTCCAATATGCTGAAGCCCGCGTTATCACGGGGAGAAATTCAATGTATCGGGGCCACGACATTGGATGAATATCGCAAGCACATTGAAAAAGATGGAGCGTTGAAACGACGATTTCAGCCGATCCACGTTCAACCACCGAATCTTGATGAAACCGTGCGCATCATTCAAGGGCTCCGAGATCGGTACGAAGAACACCACGGAGTGGAAATCACGGAAGATGCAATCGTTGAAGCGGTGAAATTGTCTGATCGGTATATTACGGATCGTTTCCTCCCAGACAAGGCGATTGATTTGATCGACGAAACCGGATCGCGAGCCAAGCTCCAAACGTATGCGCTTCCTTCTGAGCTAAAGGCCATGGAGCAAGAGCTCAAGAAGGTTGCACGAGAGAAAGAACTATCGATTTCCACGCAGAATTTTGAAGAAGCGGTACGGCATCGTGAGGAGGAAGAGCGACTGCGGAAGCTGCTTGATGAATCCAAACGGGAGTGGAAAAAGAATCAGGAAAAAAATAAGCCTGTGATTGGCAAGGAGGATGTCGCTTACGTGGTTTCTAAGATGACCGGGATTCCGCTCTTTAAGTTGGAAGAAGAAGAGTCCAATAAGCTGCTGCGCATGGAAGAGTTCCTTCACAAACGAGTGGTTGGACAAAATGAGGCTATTTCTGCCGTTGCCCGCGCTATCCGACGATCTCGAGCTGGCTTAAAGGAAGCCAAAAAGCCGATCGGTTCTTTTATCTTTCTGGGACCGACTGGGTCGGAAAAACGGAATTGGCCAGAACATTAGCGGAATTTCTATTCAACAGCGAAGATGCGTTGATTCGTGTCGATATGTCAGAGTACCAGGAGAAGTTTACAAGCTCTCGCCTCTTCGGCGCCCCTCCCGGCTATGTAGGGTACGAAGAAGGAGGGCAGCTCACTGAAAAAGTCCGTCGTCGGCCATATTCCGTGGTGTTGTTCGATGAGATCGAAAAGGCGCATCCAGACGTGTTCAATGTGTTGCTTCAAGTTTTGGATGACGGAGTACTGACCGATAGCCTCGGGCGAAAAGTCGACTTTAAGAATACCGTTGTTATCATGACCTCTAACATCGGAACAAAAATGATTCAAAAGGGTGTGTCTCTGGGATTTCAGAGCACAGAAGGAGAAGCTGCGCGGCGGAAAAAAGAAGAGGTGCTGGGTGAGCTCAAGAAATCATTCAGCCCTGAGTTCCTGAACCGGATCGATGAAATCGTCATTTTCCATCAATTGGAGAAAGAGCAACTGTATTCTATTTTGGACATCCTGCTCCATGAATTGAACCTCCGTTTATTGGACAAGGGCATTGAGATTGAGGTTGATGAAGAGGTCAAGCAATGGTTGATCAAAGAAGGGTATGAACCGTTGTACGGAGCCAGACCAATGCGGCGAGCAATCCAGCGTGCCATTGGGGACCCGCTGTCGGATGAGCTTATTCGAGGACGCTTTAAGGAAAGCCGAAAGGTGAAAGTGGTGCTTCGTGATGGAGCTCCGACATTTATTGAGCAGGAGGCGATGGCTGGAGTCTAATGCCTTTGTGAGCATCATACTTCTGTATGTGATCAGCGATGGCCTCTGCGGCGATTCGCCGTAGAGGCCTTTTTATTGCTAGCCGTTTGTGGTGCCTGCGAAAAACGGATGGATTTCCTCCCTGCTCAATTACACTCGTCAGACTATTCTGGGTGGTGCCCTGGGCCGATTCTTGGTATCGAGTCATCATGCGACGAAACTGCTGCAGCCGTGCTGAGTGATGAGGGGAAAGTATTGTCCAGCGTGGTGTCTTCGCAGCTCGCCGTCCATGAGAAATTTGGTGGTGTTGTCCCTGAATTGGCGGCTCGAGCCCATCTCAGCTTGATCGATCAGGTTGTCGAGCAGGCATTGTCTCAGGCTCTAATTGTAAAGCGTAATCTTGCTGCAGTCGCGGTGACTCATGGACCAGGCCTGCTGGTGCGCTGCTGGTAGGGCTGAGCTACGCCAAGGGCCTAGGCTATGGGTTGAGGCTCCCAGTTGTCGGGGTAAATCACTTGCAGGGCCACATCGCATCGGCATGGCTCGCGGATCCAACGTTTCCTGTGCCGTGTATTGTTCTGGTCGTATCCGGTGGTCATACGCATCTCTATCATCGAGACCCCACTGGCCAGTGCATCCTACTCGGGCATACTCGTGATGATGCCGCCGGTGAAGCGTTTGACAAGGGGGCTCAGATGCTTGGCCTCGGATATCCTGGTGGACCTGCCATTGATCGTGTTGCCCGTTTCTGGCGATCCAGGCGCAATCCTATTTCCTCAATTCCGAGGAGGGAGAAAGAGTCTGGAGTTCAGTTTCAGCGGTTTGAAGACATCCTTGCTATACAAGCTTCGTGACATGATCGTTCCCCCATCCCCCGATCAGATCGCCAACCTTGCCGCAAGTTATCAGGAGGCGATTGTGCAGGTCTTGGTTGCCAAGGCTTTTGTCGCCCTAGAGCATTCGAGGTTAACATCCCTTGCCGTGGTAGGTGGTGTCTCTGCAAACTCGCGGTTAAGGACCATATTAAAAGAACGCGCTGCGCAGGCGAACATTCGCTTGTCGCTGCCCCCTTTGGAGTATTGTACCGACAATGCTGCGATGATTGCTGCGGCGGGGCGACAACTGCTCATCAACGGACAGCAGCCATCCCTGACTCTGGATATCAGCCCAATGGAGGAGTCGGTATCAATTGGGAAGGAACGCCGCGTACAAGTGAGTTCCTCTTCTTAAAAAGGAGATGATTTATTTCTGATATTCGTGGCCAGATCACAGGACTGCGAGCGAGTCAGGTGGCGGCAGTCGAACGACTCTATCGACGTCGTGTCCCGAGCGAAAAAGTTATTTCATTCGAATTGGCCAAGGCAATGGCGCAACTCACGCTTGAGATCCGTCGCCCTCTCGGGGTGCTGCTGACACGACGAGGCCAGGTTCAAGAAGTGATTGTGGGAACAGAGTTGACTCTGTCTTCCACAACGATGACGCTATTTCGAACAGGGACTCGATCTCTTCGCGGATTACGATTCGTTCGTACACAACTGCATGATCAGCCTTTGAGCCAGGAAGCGCTGACCGATCTTGCCTTTCTACGACTTGACCTGATTGGCATCCTCGCAGTTGGGGAGGACGGTCGTATAGGCAACCTGTACGTGGCCCATTTACTGCCACCTGGTTCGACCGGTCAATTATTCAAAGTCCTCAAGGCTGTCCCATTCCATAATTTCACGACATCTTTCAACACATTTATAGAGGAACTCGAGGCCGATCTGCAGCGCGCACGCGCCCTTCACGCTGTGGGTGACGGCAAGGAATCGGCCATCCTGGTCAGCGCTTCCGCCAAGAGTAGAGCGGAGCAAGAAGAACAGTTAGTGGAATTGGCGGAGCTCGCGACATCAGCCGGTGTAACGGTGATTGGTCGCATGGCGCAACGTACGGCGGATGGGCATCAGCGGTATCTCTTAGGGAGTGGAAAAATGAAGGATGTATTGATCCAGACGCTCCACCGGGGTGCGGACATGGTGATCTTTGATCAAACGTTGTCGCCAGCTCAACTGCGAGCGATCTCGGAAATGACCGATATCAAGGTTATCGATCGCACACAGCTGATTCTCGACATCTTTGCCCGACGAGCCCATAGTCGTGAGGGGAAGGTACAAGTAGAGCTGGCCCAGTTACGCTATTTACTTCCGCGATTGTCGGGAAGAGGTACTCAATTGTCGCGGCTAGGAGGAGGTATCGGAACTCGAGGCCCCGGCGAGACAAAGTTGGAAACCGATCGACGGAGGGTGCGGAATCGCATCACGCATTTGGAGCGAGATCTGGCTCAATTTGAACGGCATCAGGACCAAACG
>JAAUPT010000345.1 GCA_012032965.1 Nitrospira sp. | reverse complement strand
TACGGTGATGGGCTGCGGCATCGCTTTGAGCAGGGCAGCTGCGGCTTCTGCGGGGGTCACGAGAGGAATCCTCGTGGGTAGATGACAGGATACGGTGGAACTTGGCGCATTCTCAGAAGTGGTTTGAAGACAGGTTGTATACAAGTGATATGACCAAGCCGCCGGATAGCGGCCTGGTCATCTATTCAGTATTAACGATTGATAATCTTTTGAACCGCCTTTTTGGGTTGAGCAGGCTTGCTCATGACTTGTTCAACCTTCTTACCCTTACCTGGAGAAGCGGACCACGGGGTGACGATGATCTCGACCCGGCGGTTCTTACTCCGGCCTTCTGCGGTCTTGTTGCTGGCAAGTGGCTTGGTGGCGGCATATCCCACGGTCTTGATTCGGTCGGCACCCAATCCGCTGTCGATCAGCGTTTGGCTGGCATGTTGGGCCCGTGCTCGAGAGAGTTCGAGATTGTCGCGGAAGGGTCTACGATTGTCGATCCGAACCGGGATGCTATCTGTGTGTCCGGCGACTTCTATGCGTTGGTTACGAAACTGTTGGAGGGCGGCGCCGATCCGTTCAAGTAAAGACGTTCCCACCGGTGTCATGGTCGCGTCCCCTTGCGCGAACAAATCACCAGAGGCCAACGCGAGGGTCAATTTATTCCCTCGCTGCCGTAACGCGACACTCCCCCGTTGGAGCTCATCCTGGAGCGCACTCGCCAGATTCTCGTTGACTGTACCGAGGTCGGTCGGTCCAGTTTGGCCAGACCCAGGGCCCGTGCTGGAGGGGGATTGATTGGCTTGCTTCGGCATGCTCCGTCCCAGCTCGCGAGCAATTGTTTCGCCTGCGTGAGCTGTGTGTTCCGATCAAGTAGTTCCCTGTCGAGGTCTGCAAGTGTATGGGTCATCTTGTCGAGATTGGACTTGCTTATCTGAAGTTCTTGCTCCTTGGCAGCCAGCCGTTGCGTCGCGTCATCAAGATATTCGTTGGCGACGATAAACTCTCGCTCCCTGTCGTTCAGTTGCTGTTTGACCTGCTCGAGACGGCTTTTTGTCCTATTAAATCTTGCGACATCTGTTGCTGCGTGTCACGTTGCGCGCAGATCCCGGAGAGTTCTTGTTCCTTTTGCGTCAGCTGTGCTTCCAACGTGTCTGCACGGGTCTTTTCGACAGTCAACTGATTCGTTGCCACTGCCGCCTTGTCTCTCAAAATGGCCAGTTCATTCTCTTTGGCGCTGAGTTGTTGCTGTAGCTGCTCCTGCCGCACACGTTCTTTATCTGCTTCCGAAAGTTGGCTCTCGGGAGTATCCACAGTAATGGAGGTCATAGGAACAATGGGAGTGGCAGCAGAGGCCTCGTCACCGTCGACTCTATGGAGATATGGGCGTGCCTCAGAGGCTGCCTGAACGTTCCGAGCACTGTTCGCAGTTCGGAATCCGAGAAGAGTGAGCATGGGAAAACTCTGAGCGTCGGTTAATCGAACAATGGTCTGCTGCTTATCGCCGAATGGCTGAAGAGCAGCAGCCAGACTCGACTCCTGTCCATTTATCGTGAACGTGAAAAGAAAGGCGAAGGCGATTAGCTTGACGATCATGTCTCACCTCACTAAATGGTAAGTGACACCGACTTCATGGATGGCGTCGAGAATTTGGAAAGTCGGATGTTGGGGGAAACAAGGTTTCTGTTCTCCCTGCGACCAACACAACGACGCTACCGCCGGTACTTTCTCTCGGATACTGAAGAGGAGCCGAATTAAGAAACAGAGCCTATCCTATACGCTGTCCGGCTGCGCGTTGCAACTGAGGATTCTCCGTGTTCCGTCCTCCTCAGCCAAGCGCGTGGGGCATTCCATTCCTGCCACCATTCTCTGATTTCGCGATAAGCCCTGAAGGGCGAATCTCGATCTATGGCCGATTCCATGGCTCTTGACGTGCACCGTTCTGAATCCATTGTGATACAGTGTTTTATCCAAACAGATACGGGTAGGAGGTGCAGGTATACGACCTTAATCATCCCTGCATCGCAACATATCGCCCTACAAAGAGATTCTTTCATGATCCCGGAGGGTACGAACCTTGCTGCTTCTTATGATCAGCATCATCGTACGGTCTGGATACTGACAACCGGCTTGGGTGGCATCGGCAAGGTTGATCGAAGGAGGAATTTACATGGCTGGGAAAAATATCGTGCTCTGTTCAGATGGGACAGGGAATACAGCTATTAAGGCGCGTGGGACGAATGTCTTCAAACTCTACGAAGCCGTGGACATCCAAGGGCATAAGTTTGATCCGAGTGTAACCCCTCAAGTTGCGTTTTATGACGATGGGGTCGGTACGTCACGGCTCGCTCCCATGAAATTGATTGGCGGGGCCTTCGGCTCCGGATTCGGCAAGAACGTCAGAGATCTCTACACGGAGCTCGCACATGTCTACGAGCCGGGAGACCACATCTACTTGTTCGGGTTTAGTCGCGGCGCCTATACCGTCCGAGCACTGTCCGGTCTCATCCAGTACTGTGGGATTGTCGATATTAAGCAGGTTGGGTACGAATCGCTCAAGAAGTGTGTCAGGAATTGTTGGACGGCTTTTCGGCGGGAAGCGTTCAAACGAGTGTCCGAGAACGAGCGGCGCGAAAGTCAGCCGACCGCCGATTACAGTCGGGAAGATCGAGAGCGGCGGAAACGGTTCTGTGCCGTCATAGACGAAACGCACGTGCGGATGGAGCGGTCACGATCGATTTTGTCGGAGTATGGGATACCGTCGGAGCGGTTGGGATGCCGTTTGAAGAACTGCGTGAGCTGTTCAATTGGATCTACCCCATGAGGTTTTCCGAGCTGACGCCAAGCAGTCGGATCACGCGTGCCTGCCATGCGCTCTCGATCGATGATGACCGCCGAACCTTCCATCCAGAATTGTGGAACGAGAAGGGTATTCGTGCGACCCAAGTCGAGCAGGTGTGGTTCGCCGGTGTGCATTCAAACGTGGGTGGTGGTTATGTGAAGCACGGAATGTCCTTAGTGGCATTAGATTGGATGATGGCCGAAGCAGAGCGCAGTGGGTTGCGTTTTATCGCAGCGGATCGCGACTACGTCCGCACACACCACGATGTGCATGACGAACTGTACGACGCTCGAGGAGGATTGGGCGCGTACTATCGTTGGGAGCCACGTGACATTGTCAAGCTATGTCGGGATCACAATATCCCTCGCCCCAAGATCCATATCAGTGTCTTTGAGCGGATCGCGAACGGCACGGGATGCTATGCGCCAGTCAATCTACCCACGCAATGTGTGGTTGTTCGAACTAACGACGATTGTTCCTGGCCAGAGAAGACGATCATGTCGGGTGTTGAGCAGGAGGTCGTACAGCCTGAAGGGAGCCACGCGATCCCGCTCCGGAATAA
>JAAUPT010000344.1 GCA_012032965.1 Nitrospira sp. | reverse complement strand
GGCGGTCAGCTTTCACAATTTTCTGCATCTGCCACCTGTCCTCGGAATGATGACCGGGTTTGCGTATCTTGGGTTGTTTGGACATTACCTGAGCCGGAAACGCCACCATGCCTCGACCTACAACAAGGGGGTGATCGGAGATGTCATCCCATTTGACGTATTTCAAAAGGTGGCCGCGCGGAGTGGGACACGCTGTTGTTCTTCTACGGGGTCGTCCTGTGTGTCGGTGGGCTTGGCCATATCGGCTATATGGCCTTGGCCTCCCAAGTGCTCTACTTGCAGTGGGGGCCAACCTTCGCCAACATCATGGTCGGGCTCTTGTCGGCGATTGTCGACAACATCCCCATCATGTTCGCGGTGTTGACCATGCACCCGGACATTTCCGAAGGCCAATGGTTGCTCGTGACGTTGACCGCAGGAGTGGGGGGCAGTCTCCTTTCCATCGGCTCGGCGGCTGGTGTCGCACTGATGGGGCAGTCGAAAGGGAAGTATACGTTTTTCAGTCATCTCAAATGGACGCCGGCTATCACGCTTGGGTATGCCGCGAGCATTCTTGCGCACATGTGGATCAATGCACGCACGTTCTGAGCGGGAAGATGTCCGAAGATATCAGGTCACCCTACCCTATGTGATCGACCTGGATGATTATGAGGGTCGCGTGCAAAGGCGAACAAGTACTCTCCTTGGGTCTTTTGTCGACAACATCGAGCTTGCGCTGGGTCTTTCGGTTCCTGATGTGTAGGGATGGAAGTCCAGAGTCAGCATTTCAAGCTTGACGCTCTCCTCAACACCGTATTATTCATGGTGCCGCATTTGGGTAATTGGCAAGGTTGCCCCTCCTCAGGATTTCTTGTGGAGGAGCAGAACGCCTAACTGTTCCGTGCGAGGCCGTAGGGCGACCCGCTGTTCGTAGGAGAGGCCGGTCGCAGTACAAGCCAATCGTGTGGTCGGACATCCTGTCGAGACCATGTGGTTGGCTTTTATGTTTTACGCGCAATGAGGTGTCGATGTCGGCGATCGTGCTTGTCCCATTGCTTCCACTCGTGGCCACGTTGATCGTCCTCAGCGGCGACGACTCTTCCCGTCACCGTCGAGCCAAGATTGCCGCTTGGCCGATCGGCCTCGCATTCTGCAGCGCCCTTGTCACGCTCTATGTAGTGGCCACAGAAGGTCCGATCGCGCTTCGCTTCTACGATCCGACGGCGTCCCTTCTGTACACCGTCCCGATCGGCCTGTATGTAGACCGATTGAGCGCAGTCATGATGGTGTTAATCTCTGGGATCGGCACGATCATTTACACCTACTCCATCGAGTATATGGACCAGGATTTGCACCAGCGACGATATCTTGCCCTCATTGGAGTCACTGTTTTTGTCCTACTCTGCCTCGTATCCAGCGCGAATCTACTGATGCTGTTCATCCTATGGCAGTTGCTGAGTTATCTCCTCTATATCCTCGTTCACAACCATGGCCACCGAGATACGCTCGAGAGTGCGTTTCGCACATTCACCCTCCTGCGGGTTGGCGATATCGCCTTCCTTGGAGGGATTGCCCTGGCCTACTCGCTCTATGGGACGTTGGAATTCCCGGATCTCTTTGCCGCCGCCGCCCAATCCACCGCGACCGTCTCTCCGTTCTCTGGTGTGGAATTTGACGGCGCCACGGCCGTCACCCTGTTGCTCCTGATCGGAGGGATGAGCAAATCCGCCCAATTCCCATTCCACGTCTGGCTTCCTCGCTATTTGTATGCTCCCACACCCGTCACTGCCCTGTTGCATGCGGGCATCATCAATGCCGCGGGATTTCTCATCAACCGCATGGCTCCCCTTTTCGGGATGAGTTCGACGACTCTACACGTCGCCTTCGTCATCGGAACGTTGACGGCAGTTTTCGGGGCAACCATGATGCTGGTGCAAAACGACATCAAGAACATGCTCGGCTTCTCCACGATCGGCCAAATGGGCTACATGGTCATGGAATGTGGCTTGGGAGCGTTTTCTCTCGCCGTGTTCCATCTGATCGCGCATGGACTCTTCAAGGCCACGGTGTTCTTGAACTGCGGGAATGTTATTCACAAGGCCAGACAAGAGCCGTCGCGTCCCCATCCCGGACATCAAAAGGAGGAAGAAGGTTATTCCCCTCTCACCTGGTCCACCGGATTCATCACGACCTTGCTAATCCCCCTGCTCATTCTGCTGGCGACTCACGGCGTGTTGCAGATCCCACTCTTGGAATCCCAAGGGACCGTGATCTTTCTCTTTTTTATCTGGATCACTTCCTCGCAAGCGATTCTCACCCTGACTCGGCTGCGCGCTGTTGCATCATGGAAAGTGTCGGCGGCAATGTTAGCCACGCTCTTGTTCGTCGTGATTGTCTATCTGTTTGCCGTCGAAACTTTCACCGCATTCCTGTACCCAAACGCAGAGGAGGTCGCATCCTACTTTAAAGCCGCGGAGCTGCCGACCTGGCTTTTCGACCTCATACTCATCGTGTCGACGCAGCTGACGATTGCCGGCTGGATTTACCTTTACATGCGTGCTCATGGTCGAACGGTCTGGAGCCCACCGTGGATCGGCGGTCTCCGTATTCGCCTGTACGTTCTGGTTTTGAATCGACTCTACGTCGATCCGATCTTGCATCGAGTAGGCCGCGTTCTGACGTCCGCAATCCATCGCTTGGACAAATACGCCAAAGAACGGGCATTATGATCGCTGCCTGATGGGTTCTGTTGAGAGAATAGAGGACAAGCGCCTGATCCACGAGAGCATGCTGGAACACATCTCGCGACCTGGCCGCCTTGACGAGCATAAGGACGACAGAATAACGATGAACGAATGGTGAATTCGTCATTCGTTTCTAGAAGCACCCACGTGGGACTGCCGGGGTGAGAAGATAGATGCCTTTCAACAACCAGGAGAAATAACGTGCTTCAGTTGTACGTTCTAGTCGTTCCGCTTTTCTTACTCATCGCCGCCGGCATCGTCATGATCGGCGCCGACACGTCGCGCCGCACACGTGAAAAGCTGGCTTCCTACCCCATCGGACTTGCGTTCCTGAGCTCGCTCGTCACGCTGTACATGGTGACACATGAAGGTCCCATCGCCATACGGTTCTACGACCCATCCTCCGTGACTTCCTTGATCATTCCCCTTGGCTTGTACGTTGACCGGTTGAGCGCTGTGATGATGACGCTGATTACCGCCGTCAGCCTGGTCATCTATGTCTATTCCACAACCTATATGTACCAGGATGGTCACGCGCGCCGATATCTCTCCTTGATTTGCCTGACAGATTTTGTCCTGATCTGCATGGTGTCCAGCTCCAATCTCATGATGCTGTTTCTTTTTGGCAACTGCTGAGTTATTTGCTCTACCTATCGCTCACAACCATGCGCATGTCGG
>JAAUPT010000343.1 GCA_012032965.1 Nitrospira sp. | reverse complement strand
ACCCCGGACTGGAGACCGGCGCTGCCGCTCGCGGCTCCGCAAGGCTCGCCCAACATCCTCCTCATCGTGCTGGACGACGTCGGCTACGGGCACCTGGGTGCCTTCGGTGGGCCGATCGGACGCCGAATCTCGACGAGCTCGCGGCGGGTGGACTGCGGTACAACAACTTCCACACGACCGCGCTGTGCTCGCCGTCGCGCGGTGCGCTGCTCACCGGGCGCAACCACCACTCCATCGGCCTCGCCGCGATCACGGAGGCCGCCGCCGGCTACCCCGGGAGCTACGGGTCGATCCCGAAGAGTGCCGCGACGATCGCCGAGATCCTGAAGCAGAACGGCTACAACACGATGGCCTTCGGCAAGTGGCACCTGACCCCGTACACCGCGTACACCTCGGCCGGGCCGTTCGATCGTTGGCCGCTCGGCATGGGCTTCGAGCGTTACTACGGGTTCCTCGGCGGAGAGACCGACCAATGGTCTCCCCTGCTGGTGAGGGACAACAGCCTTCTCCAATCGGAGTTCCCGGAGGGTTATCACGTCACGGAGGATCTGGTCGATCAGACCATCACCTACATTCGCGACCAGCAGCAAGCGAACACCGGGCGTCCGTTTTTTGCCTATCTCGCCTTGGGAGCGGCTCACGCCCCTCTGCATGCTCCAAAGGAATATATCGAAAAGTATCACGGCAAATTCGATCAGGGCTGGGACCAGGTTCGGCAGGAGACTTTCGAACGGCAGAAAAAGATGGGAATCATCTCCCCTGACACCGTTCTCCCGCCCACCAATCCCGGCATTCAAGCATGGGCGGATCTCAACGAGACCCAGCGGAAAGTCTATTGCCGCTTGCAGGAAACCTTTGCCGGCTTTCTGGATCATGCTGACCACCACCTGGGACGTCTCTTCACCACCTTGGAGGAAATGGGCATTAGTGATGACACTCTGATCATCCTTGTCTCCGACAACGGCGCCTCCCAGGAAGGGCTTCGCGACGGCACCGCGAATACCGACCGCTACCGCAACTATTTCCCCGACACCGTGGAAGAGATGATCGGCAAGCTCGATGAGATGGGCGGCCCATCGACCGACCCCCACTATCCCATGGGCTGGGCGATGGCCGGAAATTCTCCTCTCAAACGCTGGAAGCAGGACACCCATGCCGGAGGCAACACCGACCCCTTCATCCTCTCGTGGCCTGCGAAGATCAAGGATACCGGGTCTGTGCGCCGCCAGTATCACCACGTCATCGATGTCGTGCCGACGCTTCTGGAAGTCACCACATTGCCCGCCCCGACCTCCGTCAATGGCGTGAAGCAACAGCCGATGCCCGGTGTCAGCATGGCCTACACCTTCGACGAAGCCGACGCGCCGACCCAGAAGAAGGTCCAGTATTACGAGATGCTCGGCAGCCGCGCGATCTGGGCCGATGGCTGGACGGCGGTCACATGGCACAAGAAGGGCACTTCATGGGACGAGGACAAATGGGAACTCTACCACACCGACGTCGATTTCAGCCAGGCCAACGACCTCGCAGCAGCGAACCCGGCGAAGCTCAAGGAGCTACAGGACCTGTGGTGGGTGGAGGCGGAGAAATACAACGTGCTGCCCCTCGATGATCGCCGCTATGAACGCGTGGCCGATCCGACCCGCCCCGTCGCCGCGATGAAGAAGGACGTTTACACCTTCTATCCAGCCACCTCGATCGTCCATCCGCTCGCCGCGCCGCAACTGCTCGGCAAGGACCACACGGTCACCGCGCACGTCAATCTCTCCGATACGGGAGCCGAAGGCGTCCTCGCCTGCAGTGGAGGCGAATTCGGCGGCTGGAGCCTCTTTGTCAAAGAGGGCAAACTTCACTACGCCCACAATTATCTCAAAACGAAAGAGTTCCTCGTTTCATCCGACGAGAAGGTCCCAGCAGGCGAACACACGCTCGGCTTCCGCTTCACGCCCACGAAGAAAAACCTGAAACCCGACTATTTCCTTGGGAACGTGGAACTCCTCGTCGATGGGAAATCGGTCGGACGACTCGATGACGTGAAGTCAGCCGGCCAATACAGCTCGGTCACTGGCTACGGCCTCCTCACCGGTCGCAACACCGGCACGCCCGTCAGCCACGAATACAAGGCACCGTTCACCTTCACCGGGGATATCAGCAAAGTAAACGTGACTCTCTCGGAGTAAATAGAAAATTATAATAATCCAACCGGCATAAAAACGATCCACATAAACCAATCTTATTTCGGGTCGGACCACGGGTTTTTCAATACCGGCAATCGTTTCGTACTGTTAAATTGGCAAAACACCTCGTTAGAGGCGTTTTTTGGGGCCGAAAAATCGTTGTAAGGGTTATTGGGTTCTTTAAGCGACCATGCACCGGCTTGATCTGTTTCGATATCCAGCGTGGAGCGCATCGTCATTCTCTCTCCGATCATCTCGACAAACAATTTTGATCCGACCGCGATACTTTCCGTCCACTGAGGGCAACGCATCACCGATTCACCTGCCGACAAACTCTTCATCCATTCAGCATACCAGTTCGCTACCCGCACATTATCAGACTGATGACTACGTCTCATTAGTTCATCCACGCTTAATAATTTGTACCGCTTGCGCTTCCCAACGATTTCATTATAGCCGCACCATTCCCACTCCGTGGGATGGCCAACCACCCCTGCCCTTACCATATTCATCTCGTATAGCGCATGCAACGCCACAGGTATTCCCCATTGTCAATCATCGTGGCGTGAAAGCGATCAGACCAGAATGCTCCAGCCCTGTTCTTACGAAGGTTATGGATTGCGCGAATTGCCCCTGAAGCTCCTTCATGAACTTGGACACGGCTTCATTGGAGTCACTGCTCAACAATAAAAATGAACGTGATTGGACGTTATGCAATAGGTCAAAAGACGAATACTCTTGTGTTCAGACAGCTTCTCTCGGAGCAACACACGGTACGCATCGCGATCCTTCGCAAACCGAAGCAGAAACTCACGGTTATGACAGCGGTGTGTAATATGGTAAGCAGGACCGGCAATGATGTATCTGTTAGCTCTTGGCATCGGCAGAGCATGCAGAAAACTCGGAACCCTTAAAAGCGTTTATTGGCATCAAAAAATGCTTCTAACGAGGTCTTTTCATCCATTCACACGCATTTCAACACGGTGGTTATTGAAAACCTTGTGGTCCGACCCTAAATCTCTTTATCGAGGGTATTGGAAATGTTTTATTGAACAGACACATGCCCCCGGCGTCGAACAGCTACCACCGGCTTACAACACCGTCACATAAATAAAAGAAATGGTTTTCTATGAATAAAAAGCTCCATTCTGTTCCTTTTCTGTAATAACAATCTGTCTCACCAGTGTCGCAGCCTATGTTGTCCGTGCCGGTAAAGATATACCCAGTCC
>JAAUPT010000342.1 GCA_012032965.1 Nitrospira sp. | reverse complement strand
GACCCCTTGGCATCTCAATCCTAGAGGCAACCCGGGGCATGGCACTCCATGTGGCATGGAATCATCGCTGGAGCCGGGAACAATGGAACTGGAGTCACCGGGGTTTATGTGGCCGCGAAGCTGATGGCTCTGAAAGCCGGAGGGGTGGATCGGTCTCTATCCACCACCGCCATTGTCAGTGCGATCCACTATGCCGTCGCCAATCACGCCCGTGTGATCAATGCTAGCTTTGCCGGACCTGATTGCAGCCAGGCCCTCTATGATGCGGTGAGTGCCGCGAATGCAGCAGGCGTATTGCTGGTTGCAGCGGCAGGAAATGATGGGTCGGACAACGACACCGTACCGAGCTTCCCCGCGAATTTCGGTGCTCCTGCAGTGTGTGATGGACAACAAAAGGCCGCACTGACGAACGTGATCGCGGTAGCGGCTACCGATGAGAATGATCAATTAGCGAGCTTCTCCAATTTTGGGTCCAGTGCAGTTCACGTGGCCGCACCAGGAGTCAGAATCAACAGCACGAAACCCACATCCAACGTTACCAATGTGCTCCTACATAACTTCGATTCCAACCCAACCGGCCTCGGGTATGTCTTCGGAGGAATCAACGCTACCTGGGGAATCAGCAAGTCTGCATCGTCCAGCCAGCCGAACAGTCTGACCGACAGTCCGAATGGAAACTATCAAAACAACACCGATTCATTCGCGACCGGACCGGTGTTCACGACCGAGGGACAAAAAGGGTGCCGACTTGACAGTCAGGTTCGCCTGCAAACCGAGCAGGATATCGACGGTGTTCTTCTGGAAACATCAAGAAACAGCGGAACGACTTGGGAGCCCCTTCGTCTGATCACGGGAGATAGCAATGCCCAATTTGTTTCGTTCACCTGGGGGGATATCGCAGATGGGATGAAAAGTTCACAGTTTCGCTTTCGGTTTCAATCAGATGACCGGCAGGCCTTCGATGGTGTGTACTTAGACAATGTCCGTGTCGCCTGCGTTGCGGGTCCACCATCGCAAACAACGGACTACCAGTTTTTGCTTGGTACTTCGATGGCCACTCCGCATGTGGCAGGACTCGCCGGCTTGTTGCTCTCGGTCAATCCCAATCTCACCGTATCCCAACTCAGGAACGCCATCCTGAGCACGACGGATCGGAAGGCTTCTTTGAGGGGAAAGATGTCGACCGGTGGGCGCATCAATGCCCGAGCCGCGCTGGCCACCGTTGTGACAAACTTCACCGTCACCGTCAATACGGCAGGTGACGGGACTGGCACGGTTACGTCCGATTCTTCCGGAATCGATTGCGGAGCGACATGCAAAGGACAGTTTCCCCAAGGGAGCACAGTAGACCTCACAGCAGCACCCAACCCTGGGTCTGTCTTCGCAGGGTGGAATGGAGATTGTAGTGGAACTGATCCCTGCTCGCTCACTCAAAATGCGACTGTAACTGCAACCTTCAACATCGCAACGCCCCCGCCAGTCTCCAGCGATAACGGCGGAGGAGGCTGCACTCTCGCCCCTGGCGCAACTGGAGACATATCGCTACTTGCCATGCTACTCATGTCTCTTACGGCCTTGTTGTGGAGAGCACAACGCCGATGAAACTGAATTTTGGAACGCGAGGAGTGTCAGCACGAAGGGAGCTGGACCTTGACCACGTGTTCGCGGTCCAGGATGTTTCCTCTGGTGTACTCCTTGAACTAGGCCGCCCAGCACAAGCAATGGCATTACTGGGCCTTCAATACAACCGTCCCTTTCATCGCGATTCTGTGTTTTTCCTGCTGTTCGCTCTTGGCCCGATGGTATGGCTTTCCATGATCGGGCTCTTCGCATTTCAACCACTGCCTTTGCGTGCCATATGGTCAGCGGCTTTCCTCTCTGTCGCCCTATGGCAGCCTCTGTTGGAAGAGTTGCTGTTCCGCGGCATCCTCCAGGGCTATTTATTGCAATCCATGGGAAGGCAGAAGACATGGCATGGTCTCTCCCTCGCCAACATCCTGACATCTCTTTCGTTCACATTAGCCCATCTGGCCAGCCATTCCATCTCGTGGTCCTTGCTCGTGCTCATCCCCTCCCTCTGTTTCGGCTTCGTCCGAGATCGCTTCGAGTCCGTGTATCCCTCTATCATTCTGCATGCCTTCTATAACACCGGTTACTTTCTTCTCATCGATGGCGCCACCCTTCTAAACTTTTCTAGATAAAGTAATCCGTAGTTGGATTCCCTTTATGATCCCAGCACCACACGCACATTCGACGGAATGTCGCGAAGCGCGGTTGATTGGAGAGATGAGTACCGCTCTATAGTCAAAGATACGGGAGGAAGGGAATCAGTCAGCTTTTACATTGCTTCTTGGAGGGATAAAGACTTCGTTCAAATCACTGAAAGAGCCTCCGGGAGTCGGCCCGCCGCTGATCACATAAATCCGCCCCTGCACGACCGCTGATCCCAAACCATGACGTGCCGTCGGCATTGGCGCCATACGCTGCCAAACATCGCGCACCGGATCATAGGCCTCGTTCTCATTAAACGTACCAGCGGCTCCTTCGCCGCCGAACACGAAAATCTTGCCTGCGACGACGGCCGCCGTGATGCCACTCCGCGCAGTCGGAAGATCCACGACACGTGTCCAGCGATCGATCGCAGGGTCGTACCGTTCTGTCACAGCGAGATTGCGAGAATAGTCGCCGTCAATGCGACCGCCAATCGCATAGATCTTCCCGGCAATCGTGGCAGCCGCAAGATGATCACGAGGCGTCGGCATTGGTGCAGCTGTCGTCCAGACATTGTGCAGAGGATCATACACTTCGACCTGCGCATTGTTGGCTTTCCGATCATACCCGCCGATGGCATACAACTTTCCGTCGTGCTCCGTTACAGACAGTGCGCCTCTAGCCGTCGGCATCGAAGCGCGCTCAGTCCAGCTATCCGTGGCTGGATCATACGCATAGACTGTTGCCACGGGATTCCACACGCTCAAGCCCGACTTGCTATATCCGCCGATGACATATAATCGTCCGCCTGCAACACCAATTCCGACATGGTGCAAGCCGATCGGCATTGGAGCTTTGGCAGTCCATTGGTCAGTCGCTGGATCATACATTTCGACAGATGGTGTGATCGCCAAATTCATTACATTGCCGAGACTGGGCTTTTCAAACCCACCAACCGCATAGATTTTTCCCTCCAGCGCCGCAACTGCCACCTCCGTCCGCTTTGTCGGCGCAGGAGCAGCGGTACGCCAAGCTCCTCGATCTGGTTCAGACTGCGTAGCTTGAGTGGACATCGGCAGCGTGGCCAGAAAGATTCCTGCAAGAAATGGTGTCAGCATCGCCGAAACCAGAAGGCACCGCGCAGATGATCTCATAGAGCCAAGCATGGCTTCATTCTATACACTATCGAGGTCAGGCA
>JAAUPT010000341.1 GCA_012032965.1 Nitrospira sp. | reverse complement strand
ATCATCCCGCCCGATGACCGATCTAATTTCCCTTGCCCCAGCCAGCTGGGTCAGTTCACGCCCGTATTTCACCAGCGACTGGTAGGTGCCTTCCGGGTCTTGACTGGTGACACGTTGGTTTCCGCGCACTTGCTGGAGGCTCGATAGCAGGCGATCTCTGGTGAGTCCCAGTTTCTTGAACACACCTTCTTCTTGGACCATGGCCAGCAGCAAATGTTCAACGCTGAGGAAGTCATCCTTCAACGACTTCTGCTCGTCTTCCGCACGGTTCAGGACGTGGGTGAGCCGGTTGGCAATATGAACTTGCCCAGGGGCGGCGCCGGAGCCCTGTACTTGCGGCAGCTTCGACAAAGCTTGTTCCACTGCTTGTCGAACCCCGGACAGGACAAGGCCAGCTCCCTCAAGGAGAGCTGGTGTTGTCCCTCCCTCTTGATCGAGGAGCGCCAACAGCACGTGCTCCACATCGATGCCTTGATGGCTTCTCCGCTGCGCATGGGCAGAGGCGGACTGTAACGCCTCTTGCAGCTTGATCGTCATTCGATTCATGTCCATGGCGATTCACCTATGAAAGAGATTTGCTGCTGATGAGTTATGTGATAATCATCTGGTTAAGCAAGTCAACCACAAGCGCATTTTCTGCCGCCGCGACTAGTTCTTGACCTCCGCGGCGATCCCGACTAGGGTACGGCTCGCATGAGCAATCTTGTTTCAGCAACGGTTCACCTGTATCGACAGGTTTTCTACGCGACGTGGCGTTCACTTGCCAAGAGTTGGGTCGCGATGTTGGCGCTCATTCTCTTTGCCGTCCTGTTCCTCGGAGCCGCGCGAATTGTCGGCCCGTTGGGAATGGCAGGTGGGTTCTTGCTTGGCATCATCAACGCCCTATTGGTCGGCGCCACTCTTCGGTTGATCGAGCAGTCTCTAAGCGGGGCGAGGCCCCTTCGAGTCACGGATGTGATCGAAAGCTTCGGGCATTACTTCTGGGACGTGATCGGTGTTGGATTTGTCCTCTGGCTGCCGACGATGCTGCTTGAGATGGGCATGCAAGCCAATCCGTATGGCCAGTTTCTTTCTTCAGCGTTTCTTCTTCTCGTTTTTATTCTCCTGAACCCGGCCCCGGAGGTGATTTACCAAGTCCGACACAATTCACCCCTTGACGTCTTCAAGACTGCCTATGAATTCGTGGTGGAACATTGGGTTGAGTGGTTCCTGCCGTTCGTCATTCTTATCTTGCCGGTGGTGCTCTCTCCAACTGGCCTGCAAGAGTTTTTTTCGCTTTCTGGCCTTGTTGGTCGGGGAGCCGGCCTCAACTTCTTTCAAATGCTTATGCTGCCGGTGACCGCGATCGAAGGATGGTTGTCCTATGTGGGTATCGATGCCGGAGGACAAGGGATCATCCTGCTCCTCCTGACTCCACCGGTGGCTATGGCAATCTTACTGTTCCGTGGACACCTTTTTGCAGCGCTTCATGGGTCTTCCAGACGGCAACGGCTGTTCTCCCGCCAGTTTGATGCCAAGCAGTAGAGACTCGATTCACGATATACCTGTTGCGTATCATTGGATTACTTTAGTACAGGTGGAAGCATTCTAAACGCTTCGTCGTACCCACGATTTGGTAGGCACTTGTGAATCAGGGCTGAAATAGTGTATGGTTTATCCTACACATGAGTTCAGCCCAGTTGTGATCCCGTTCGGGTGAGGGGCGGACTCATGCGACTTTCGATCTTTTGGCGGTTAGTCCTGACGGCTCTGGTTATCATTACCGTGATGGGGGGAGTCAATTTATACGCGCTCTTTCAGCTTCGCCAATTAGCGTCCATGAGCACGCAAATGGCCTCGTATCATTATCCGGCCGTCGAATCTGCGAAGCGATTATTGAGTTCGCTCTTCGCGCAATTAAACAGTGAAAAAAATTCGTCGCCACAAAGGATCACACCTTTCTGACCAACCTAGAAGAAGAGCTGGACGAGTTCCAACGCAATCTCCAACTTCTGCGGAGCCAAGAGAGTTCCTCCCAGGGGCTGAAACTTCTTCAGGATGCAGATGAGTTGCTCACAAACCGTATGGTGCTCTATCGTGAAGAATTTCAGGGGGTGGATGGGGATGCCCTTCGCGAAGCCCCTCAATACGAGAGCCAACGCGATGCCATAATGGATCAGATGTCAGCCTTAATTCAGGCCTATATCGACCTGCACGAGGCCCGGATGAGTGTCGAGGTGAGTGAATCACGAGCCAGCGCTGCGCAAGCAGAGGCGGTCACAGAACAACTCGTTTTAGTGGCGCTTGTCTTTGGGCTGGGGCTTGCCGGGGTGGCCAGCTACACAATTTTGCTTCCGCTCCGCCAGCTGCAAGGCCATATCAAAAAGATTGGTCAAGGGAATTTCGGTGGATCACTTCAAATCAAGGCTCCTGCTGAGTTGCGGGAGCTGGTTGATACGGTGAATTGGATGGGTAAAAAGCTGCAAGAACTCGATGATATGAAAGCAGAGTTCTTGGCGCATGTCTCGCATGAACTACGCACGCCGATGGCCTCGATTCAAGAGGGCACGCACTTACTTCTTGATGAAATTCCCGGTCCGCTGGTGCAGGAGCAACGTACGATCCTCCGAATCATGGCCGATAGCAGCCGGCGATTGATTCATTTGATCTCCACGATTTTGGATTTGTCCAAAATGGAGGCAGGGATGATGGAGTATCGCATTGTCCCGGTGGATCTTCATCGTATCGCCGAAGCCTCCATCGACAAAGTCCGGCTCCTCGCGGATTCCAAACATGTCCAGCTTGTACTGGAAAATATCGGAGATCGGGTGTGGGTCAAGGCAGATGCATCTCGCCTGGAGCAGGTGTTGGATAATTTGTTGTCGAATGCCTTGAAATTCAGCCCAGAAGGGGGTGTGGTCAAAGTTCAGATGAAACCTGATCCGCAGGCAGGAGTCCTTGAGGTGTCTGTTTCCGATACGGGACCCGGGGTGGCGCTCGATGACCTCCCCCCATATTTTTGAGCGTTTCTATCAAGGTCGTACAAAAGTCCAACACACGGCGGGAAGTGGGTTAGGGCTGGCTTTAGTCAAGAAGGTCGTCGAAGCTCATGGCGGAAGAATTTGGATTGAGAGTGAGAAAGGCAAAGGTGCGACTGTACGGTTTATCCTACGGTTGACCAAGCCGGAAAAGGTTCAGCAACAGTGAGAAGAGCCATCATTTCTAAGACACAATGTACCGTCCTGCTTTCTGTCTTGCTGGCAGGATGTGCCGCCTGGACCACGCCTACCCCAGTTTCTCAACCGTACTTTACGGCTGAACCACAAGAACTCAAGAACTTTCAATCGCTTGCAAAGAAACAGGAGGATTTGATCTCGAGATGTATCCGATCAAACCCTTGTGACCATATCTATTTTACTCGTGCCTTGCTTG
>JAAUPT010000340.1 GCA_012032965.1 Nitrospira sp. | reverse complement strand
ACATAGCAGTCGCGGGGAGTTTGAATCAACAGCAACTCGAGACGACCATCGCACATACGTTCGGCAAGTATCGAAAATCGAGTGGTGCGGTATCCTATAAGCGCTGGCCTCCCGAACTCTGTGGCGGCGTGACCATGAAGCAAAAGCCATTAGAGCAGGTACATCTCTGCGTTGGATTGCCAGGAGTCGCTGCTGGTCATAAGGATCGATACGCAGTCTATGCGCTAAATAGTGTTCTGGGTGGGAGTGTAAGCTCCAGGCTTTTTCAAGAGATACGAGAAAAACGTGGCTTATCCTATTCCATCTACTCCTTCTTGTCGGGCTATTCTGACGGCGGCACCGTTACGGTCTATGCGGGGACTCATGCGCGAGAAGTTGAGCGGGTCCTCGATCTGATTTGTCGTGAAATTCGGAAGCTCGCCAGACATGGCATCAATCGCGACGAGCTGAAGCGGACGAAGGATCAATGAAGGGTGGGCTGATGCTTAGCCTGGAGAGTTCTCATAGCCGAATGAACAAACTTGCAAAGGATGAATTGATAAACAGAACTCATACCACCATGGAAGACATGATTCGAAAAATTGATGCAGTCACGGAAGAACAGCTCTTTCATGTTGCTCAAGATTCATTCATCTCTAAAGGAATGGCAGTGACAGGCTTAGGGCCGCTCTCATCTCGCCAAGTGGGCGCACTTGAGTACGAGATTCTCATAAGCATCCAGCATTAGGCACGCGGTTTTCTATCGTGCAACTCATTGTTTTACAAATGCTTTCATGTAAACTTTTTCCAGAGTCGATTACGACAAACATTTCCTTGACAGGACATCGCAGTTTCAGTACCGTTCCGGTATTATTGACCCGGCTATGTGCTTAGTTTTTGAGAGCTTAGTAATTTAAGAGGCTCACAACAAACAAAAACTTTTAAAGCCATTTCTTAAGTACATCACAAGCACTGGATATCATATCGTCTGGTAGAGCTATCTCGTTTAATTTGATGTAAGGAGGGACTAGGTATGAAAAAGTCTGTCGTTCTAGCTGCCGTGGCGGTGTTTTGGGGATTCGGCTTGCTAGCGGCCGAGTTTTCATTTGCGGCAGGGGCCATTGAAAAACTGGGCCTCGCAGATGACGTTGTCGGGGGTAAGCCGCTGAAGGCCGAAGCAGGGCTCAAGACGCTGCAAGGACGTGTCTGGTCACAATGGGCCGATAATCCAGATGGAGAACTCCTGTTCGGGATTCAATATTGGAATACAGGAGAACCAGGGTCCGGAGACACGGGAGGCCGATCCTCGACGATGCTTGACGTCAAACCGCCAGATCCTCTGTTCAGTTGCTGTGCGTGGGGCTTCTCCGGAGGAACGGAGAAGAACTCACCATATTCAGGTTGGTATCATGCTGCCTCGACGGTTCGTCTGGCGGTCAAAGACAAGGCGTTGATGGATCAGATCATCAAAGCCTCACAAGAATTAGTGGCTATGGAAGTGACCCTGAGCGGCAGGACCATTACCGCGTTTAAGGTGTTGAAAGAAGACTAGACACTCGCAATGCGCAAAGACGTTGTCGTAAGGAGGATGCGATCATGATGTTGCAGAAGCAAGGCACAGCCATTCTGGCAGCCGTCGCGCTGGTCGTCGGTATGGCCTCGACCGCCTCGGCAATTGAGTCATTCCAGGAACGGTTCGAATGGGGAGATATGAGCAAGCCCACCACCATACAAGGGCGGGTGATCGTACTGGATCCATACGATGAGGCAGTCTGGATCAATGTTGCCGTTTTCGGCGGCAATGCCGAGAGTGGCCTCTACTGGCAAAAAGTTCATCCAGGGAAGACGCTGAAGTTCTATGCCGAGAAGTCTGCTTGGCAAGAACTCAAAAAATGGGGCGATCACATGCGGGACCGGCAGCGGCAAAAGAAGTGCCTCCTGGTAGCACCACCGATTTGATTGAGTTTGTCGCCGTCGAGAGTGAGCAGAATCATCGCGTGATCTCATCGGTGAAAAAGATTCCTGAAGTGGCCGGGGCAATGGGTAAGCCTCTGAGCATTTCCGGCCTTCGTCTCAAGGAGTGCACGGGGAAAAACGAATTTGACTCAGCCTGCTCAAAGGCTAAGACAACTCTCAACGAATCACCGGTAACACCGGATGGGAGTAACGTGGGTATGCAATATGATGTCATGCTTCCCGGTGGGAAAACTGTCGGTGGCTTAATTCCATGGACTGCGCAGTATAATCGGGCGCACTGAACGCTTCGTTGTCTGACAAGAAAGGGCGCCCTTCCCGACGAGTGGGAAGGGCGCCCTTTCCTTTTCGCAATCAAAATCCTTGAATACTACCAATTATGGCGAATGATTTGGGGTTCTATTTGACCATGCGCTGCAGCTCAGCAAGGCAATTCATCGCATCGAGCGGGGTCATCGAGAAGAGGTCGATCTGCTTGACTTCATCAATAATGGGGTGGGGTTTGGGAAGAGGCCGGCGAATCCATGTGGGGCTGTTCCTGTGAGGCTTTGGAGCAGGAAGACTCCGGTTGTTCCAACTGCGACAGCACGGATTGGGCTCTCTGAATAACCTCTGCGGGTAGCCCCGCGAGTTTTCCAACGTGAATACCATAACTTCGATCCGCTTTCCCTGACACAATTTTTCTGAGAAACACCACCTCATCGCCCTGTTCCCGAACAGCGACGCAATAATTTTTGATCCCAGTCCTTTGCTGCTCCAAGTTGGTCATCTCATGGTAGTGCGTGGCAAACAAGGTACGCGCTCCTAATCGTGTGCAGTCATGGATGTACTCAGCAATTGCCCATGCGATGCTAAGACCGTCATAGGTGCTTGTGCCTCGACCAATTTCATCCAGCAAGATCAAGCTTCGCTGCGTGGCCGTTCGTAAAATATGTGCGGTCTCAACCATTTCCACCATGAAGGTGCTCTGGCCTCCAGCCAAATTATCTGACGCTCCTACCCGCGTGAAAATACGGTCCGTTACCCCTATGTGAGCCTCCGTTGCCGGAACGAAGCTGCCGACTTGCGCCATTAGGACAATCAGGGCCACTTGACGAAGATAGGTACTCTTTCCTGCCATGTTTGGCCCAGTAATAATTAATAGGCGGTTCAAGCCGAGATTCACCTCAGTATCATTAGGGACAAACGTCGAATCGACACAGAGGCGTTCCACCACAGGATGGCGACCATCTCGAATGGTGAGGGCATCATCCTCCGTGACACTTGGCTTCACGTATCGATGGAGAGCAGCGACTTCTGCCAACCCAGCCAGCACATCAATGAACGAAAGGGTGGTGGTTATTGTCTCTAGTCGATGAGCTTCTTCGGCCAATCGAGCGCGGAGCTGATTAAACGCTTCTTGCTCCCTGGCAAGAAGCTGCGCATCCGCACCGATGACACGTTCTTCAAGATCCTTTAACTCGGC
>JAAUPT010000339.1 GCA_012032965.1 Nitrospira sp. | reverse complement strand
TGTCTGATCGTGCTTTCGGGAGGATCTACGCCGAGGACTCTGTACCAGACCATCAGAACGCCTGAGTGGAGTACACGGTTCGATTGGTCGCGCATCGCGTTTCTGTTTGGAGACGATCGTTGTGTCCCGCCTGAACATCCCGAGAGTAATTTTGGGATGGCACAGGCTGAATTATTTCAACCACTCAGGATACCGCCGGATCGAATCTATCGCATGAAGGGTGAACACCTAGATCCCACGGCAGCGGCGGAAGACTATGAAAAGACCCTTCGCAAGCTGACACAATGTCCTCCTACAGAACTTCCTCGCCTAGACTTGGTCCTACTCGGCCTCGGAGATGATGGCCACACGGCATCGCTGTTCCCCGGTACCCCAGCCCTGCAGGAACAATCCAAGCTTGTCACGGTCGGCCAGGCTCCGACCGGGATCAAAAATCGCCTCACGTTCACCCTAGGTGTGTTGAATCGTGCAGCTGTGGTACTGTTCATGGTGACTGGGGCTGGGAAGGCAGAAATGGTTCGCAAAGTGATCGAGTCCCAATCCGAAGCCGATCGTTCTTTACCCGCTGCGAAAGTATCGCCTGACTCCGGCCGACTCGTGTGGATGCTTGACCAAGCCGCCGCACAACAACTTACAATGAAACCATCGAACGAAGACAACGCATGATTTTAGCGGGCGACATCGGCGGAACGAAAACGAACCTGGCCCTCTACGACTGGACCACAGAGCGAGCGGAACCTGTTCGGCTGGAAAGTTTTCACAGCGGTGATTACACCTCGCTCGAAGACATTCTTGTAGAATTTCTCACACCGCCTCAACCGCCTCGGCCTATGGAATCATTGGAGACTGAAGGTAGCGACAAGGGCGAACAAGCCGAGAGGCTACCTTCTGAACGGGTGAAGCTCGCCGCAGCTTGCTTCGGCATCGCCGGACCAGTCATCGACAATCGCTGTCAAACGACCAACCTCCCCTGGATCGTCGATGGTCGAGCCATTGCCAAGCAGTTCGAAATTCCACGGGTCCAGTTGCTCAACGACCTGGAATCCACCGCGTACGGCGTTCTGTGGTTGCGTTCCGATGAGCTGGAAGTGCTCAATGCGGGCGATCCACCAAAGAAGCGGCAGGCTCTGGCGCTGATCGCCGCCGGCACGTGGGCTGGGCGAAGGCATCCTGTTCTGGGACGGCAAATCGTACCGTCCGATGCCGTCTGAAGGAGGCCATGCGGATTTTGCTCCAAACAACGACCAGGAAATCGAACTGCTTCGCTATCTCCGCAGCCAGTATCTCCATGTGAGCTACGAGCGGATCGTCTCAGGTCCAGGCCTCCATGCCATTTATGAATTTCTGCGCGACACCAAAAAGAACGAACCGACGTGGCTTGCGGAAAAGATTAAGGTCGGGAATCCGGCTGCGGAAATAGCTCAGGCGGGATTACAGGGTCAGGCCGAGATTGCTCAGCAAGCGCTCGACCTCTTTGCATCGATTTACGGGGCTGAAGCCGGAAACCTAGCCTTGAAAGCACTCTCGATGGATGGCGTGTATGTGGGCGGTGGCATCGCTCCGAAGCTCATCGCTAAACTCAAAGATGGCACCTTCATGAAAGCCTTTACGAATAAAGGTCGTTACAAGAAATTGATGAGTCAGATGCCTGTGAAAGTCATCATGAACCCGCAAACCGCCCTCCTGGGCGCCGCCTCGGTTGCAGCGGCCCTTTCGCACGCTCCCGGGTCATGACGTCCCACGATCTCGATGGCTTCAAGAAAGCCGCCGCGTTAAAAGCCATAGAATTCGTCCATGATGGCATGGTCATCGGATTGGGGACCGGCTCGACCGCCAAACATCTGGTGATCGCGCTCGGCGAACAAGTCCGAGCCGGCATGAAACTACGAGGCGTGCCGACATCCCAAGAAACCGCCGCGCTCGCCAGAGAAGTCGGGATTCCCCTCCTCGATGCGGAAAATCGGTGGGAGATCGATGTCGCCATCGATGGGGCCGATCAGGTGGACCCAGGGTTCAATCTCATTAAAGGCGGAGGTGGAGCGCTCCTAAAGGAAAATTGTGGCAGCCTCAGCGAAACAGTTCATCGTGATGGTTGACCATACCAAGCAAGTTCCTGTGCTCGGCGGATCCTTCCCTCTGCCGATCGAGGTCATTCCCTTTGGCTGGGGCAGCACTGCCCGTGAGATCGAATCACTCACCAAAGGCCGTGTGGTCCTCAGAGAGCGAAACGGGACCCCGTTTAAAACCGAGCCTGGTCACTTCATCTTGGATGTTCAGATAAACCGAATTGATCGGCCAGCTGAACTCGAAACAGCCTTGAACCTCATCCCTGGCGTCGTGGAAACCGGTCTGTTCGTCGGTCGGACAAGCGTGTTGATTGTGGGCACGCCTCAGGGGGTCCAGACCCTCCATGCCCCTCGAACATGATGATTCAATCAACCGGCGAGAGTGGTTGCGGGAATTTGCAAGGCAGTCTTGCTTCATCCTATCGCTTCCACTCACCTATGCCGTAATCTCCCTATCAGAACCATTCGAAACGGCCGCCACCACACTTCGACCAAAAGGTGATGAGATGAATGACGACGAGCCTCTCGGCAGCAGCGACCCGTATCGACTCCCCCGGCATGTGATCCCCACGCGTTATGAATTGAGGCTTGAGCCAGATCTCGCAGCGGCCACCTTCTCCGGCCAAGTCGTCATTACTCTGATGGTCAAGCAAGCGACACAGACCCATTCTCTTGAATGCGACCGATCTCCTCATCGAATCCACCGGACTGGAGGGGCCAACTGGCCGGAAGATTGAAGCGACCGTCGAATTAGAACCGCCGCTCCAACGCGCGCGACTCTCGTGTCGGCAACCAGTCACGCCGGGTGAATGGCGACTGCACCTGTCATTTCAGGGACAGCTCAACGACCAGCTACGAGGATTCTATCGGAGTACGTATAAGGATGCGTCAGGCACGGTGCAGACCCTGGCCGCGACGCAGTTCGAAGCCACAGATGCCCGTCGAGCGTTTCCCTGTTGGGACGAGCCCGATTTTAAAGCTGTCTTTTCAACGACGCTCGTGGTCGATCCACAGGTCACGTCAATCTCCAATACGTCGGTCATTTCAGAGTCTGTCGAGCGCAACAAGAAAGTGGTGCGTTTTGCTGACACGATCAAGATGTCGACCTATCTTGTCGCGTTCGTAGTCGGCCAGATGCAACCGACCAAGCCGGTCTTCGTTGGAAAGACACCGCTGCGAATTTGGACCGTAGCAGGCAAGCAGGAACTCACAGCGTTCGGGCATGAGATTGCGATCAGGCTTCTGCGATCTCCGGAGTGGGTCACGCAGCACGGCGCGGTTTCGGATTGCTGGGTTGGGCGGACGGGGCGATTGCTCCGCTCATTTCATTCGCGGCTCGTTCAGACGGGTGG
>JAAUPT010000338.1 GCA_012032965.1 Nitrospira sp. | reverse complement strand
GGCACCTAGCGTTGTGGCGTAGCTCTTGCTTAAGTCCATCATCAGCTGTGAACCTACCCACCCGAGGAGGAGTGAATGGAATGTCCGAAGTGTAAAGGGATGATGTTGCTGGAGCGGTACTCGGATTTCTTTCTCGTGTTCTATGCGTGGAAATGCCTCAATTGCGGCGCGATCATTGACCGAACAATCTCGAGCAACCGTCGGAAGAGTCTGGCTGCGTATTCCGCTGAATCCGGCCACCGATTCCGAGCGAATCCGGCCACCCCTCGGAGCCCCGCGACGCAGGGCCTCAGTGGTCTGTCTTCAGTGGCCGACTTCCGTCCAATTTCGCCAGCCGTTTGCGCATCGATTCTCCTTTGAGCGTGATCTTATAGGCGTTGTGCACGAGCCGGTCAAGAATGGCATCGGCCAGCGTCGGCTCTCCGATCGCCGTATGCCAGTGATCGATCGGGAGTTGACTCGCCACCAAGGTGGCCCGCCGCCCGTGCCGATCATCGAGGAGTTCCAAGAGATCGCGGCGGTGCTCATCGGTTAAGGGAGCCAGCCCCCAATCATCGAAGACCACGAGGTCCGTCTTGGCGAGACTCCGGAGCAGGCGCCCATCGCGGCCATCGCCTTTGGCGATCGCGAGCTCCCGGAAGAACCGCGGCAGTCGCAGATAGAGGGCCGAGAACCCCAGCCGACAGGCCATCTGGGCCAGGGCACAGGCCAGATACGTCTTGCCCGCACCGGTCGGGCCCACGATCAACACATTGTCATGACTGCGAATCCACTGACCCGTGGCCAGCGACGCGATCACGGGTTTCTCCAGCCCCCGCGGGTGGCGATAATCGAGATCTTCCACTGTGGCACGGTCCGGGAGCCGGGCCTGAGCCAGCCGCCGCGCGAACCGGTGATTGTTCCGGACCGTGCACTCGCGATCGACGAGCAGCCCCAGCCGTTCCTCAAAGCTGAGCCGCTGCACGTCAGGCATCTCCAGTTGTTCCGCCAAGGCGGTGGCCATGCCAGTGAGTTTCAGCGTCTCCAACGCCGTGAGTGTGGGATGACGTAACATCAGAACCCTCCTTCCTGTTGTTGGTAATAGGTGGTGCCGCGCAGATGGTCGTGCGCACGCGGGAGCGGGACCGTTGGAGCCGGCTCGGGGAGCGGCTGCTGGTCCAGTCCGGTCTTGAGAATCGACTGGACACTCTTGTAGGTGAACGCCTCCAGCGCCTGGGCCCGTCGGCAGGCGGCTTCGAGCCGCGCTGGGCTGTACGCACGCGCCAGGCGGAGAATGCCCAGACAGGACCGATAGCCTTGCTCGGGATGCCGGCGGCGGGTCATGAGCGTGTTGACCACCGCTGCCGTGGCCGGCCCGACGGTCTCCGCCCACTGGATCAGGCGTGACGGGGACCACGCCAGATACTGCTGATGCGCCAAGGGAAGATGTGCCACCACTGTTGTATGCCGACCGCGTTCGGCGCTCCGGACATGACTCGCCACACGCTGATTTTTGTGGAAGCACTCAACTGTGGTCACGGTCAGCCGCACATCAAGGGCCGTATGGATCAGCGGGGACGGGACGCTGTAGTAGTGGCCCTCGACCTCGATATGCGAATCGATATTGACCCGCGCCGTCCGCCACTCGGCATAAACGTAGGGCTCCGCGGGGAGCGGCTGCAGCGCCGGTCGATCGACGGCCTCAAACTGAGACTGCCGACAGCCGGGCAATTTCTTGAAGGGACGACGATTCAGCCGGTCCAAACAGGCAACGATGGCCGTATTGAGCTCGGTCAGACTGAAGAAGGACTGATGCCGCAGACAGGCGAGGATCCAGCGTTCGACGAGCAGGACGCCCGCTTCGACCTTTGCCTTGTCGCGGGGTTTGCGGACACGGGCCGGAATCACCGCGACATCGTAGTGCCGGGCCAGATCGGCATAGGTCGGGTTCAGCTCCGGTTCATACCGACAGGCCTTGGTGACGCCGCTCCGTAAGTTATCGGGCACAATGATCGACGGCACGCCTCCGAAATAGGCGAAGGTGCGCGTATGCGAGCCAATCCAATCAGGCAATGTTTGGGTCCAGGTGGCCTCGGCATAGGTGTAGCTCGATGCGCCGAGGACGGCGACGAAGATCTGGGCCGACCGGATCGTGCCGGTCTGCCGGTCCTGGACCGGCACGGTCTGGCCGGCGTAATCGACGAAGAGTTTCTCGCCGGCGCGATGCTCTTGCCGCAAACAGCGATCCAGGGTGGCCCGCCAGGCTCCGTAGAGATCGCAAAAGCGGCTGTACTGATAGCCGTCGGGATGCTGGGCTTTGTACTCTTGCCAGAGCAGCGCCAGGGTGACGCCCTTCCGCGTCAATTCCTGATGCACCGTGGCCCAGTCCGGCATGGCCCGCGGCGGACTGGTCGGCGAGGGGGCCGCCGGATACAGCCGGGTTTCCAACTGCGCATCGTCCAGGTCCTCCGGCAACGGCCAGGACAGCCCGGCCGCCGCCGCCCGATAGAGCGTTTCCGCCACCGTGCTGCGCGCCGCGCCACAACTGGCCGCAACCTGCCGGTTACTGAGCCCGCAGGCCCATTTCAGTCGCAGTATGTCTTTGATTTTCCGCATGGTCACTCGCTCCGCTGGCATCAGTCCCTCCCCCCTAGTAAATGGAGGGGACACGATACCCAGGTTGAGGAGGACCTGCGTCGCGAATGGCTCCGAAACGATCGGACGGTGGATCGCTGCCCGCTATTCCGAGGGATGTCGGCCACCGATTCCGAGTAGACTCGGAAAAGTGGCCGGCTTCCGGTCGGAATCAGTGGCCGCGTTCCGTCGGAATGGGTAGCCGACTTGCGTCGGAATCAGTGGCCGGCTTGGGTCGGAATACGCACCGCCTATTAAGCAATTGCCATCAAACAGATTTTTCCGAGTAATATCTTATAAAACTCTCTGGCTGAGGCACGATTGTTTGTGAGTCAAATGCAGGAATACCTATGAGTGAATGGAAGAGTTTGTGGGGTCCTATAAGTCTTTCTCCTCTCCCATCTAAGCCTGTACTATCATCGCTAGACTTATTTAGGCCATCTGGGAAACAGACCCTGACAGCTTCAAAAGGCAGACGAACACGCTTCTGCCGAGTCTGGCAAGTGGACATGTCGATGGCTTAGATGTTACGTGCTCTTCTAATCCAAGTTGCATTGATCTAACTATCAGTCCCCCTGAAGAGATCGTTGCCAACATGGCAGACTTCTCAATACCGTTGAGCGAAGATTCATCAGCAAAAGCGCGCGGCGGACTACAGAGCTAGGGCTTGTCAATGGTGTCTATCGATGGTGAGGCCGGTGCGGCTGCTGTCATTCAACGAGATTTCGTCCCTCAAACGAGGGCCTAATTGCGTCCGTTGATTGAGGTCGGAGCCTTTGGTTTGCACGCGATGGCGTGGGAGTTGGCAT
>JAAUPT010000337.1 GCA_012032965.1 Nitrospira sp. | reverse complement strand
TCCTCGCCACTGTAGAGATAGTCGGTCCCGCTCCCACCGAAAATTACGTCGGCCCCGTCGTCGCCACTCACCGAATCGCTACCATCACCAGCCAGAATGAGATCATTCCCAGCATTTCCGTAGATCGTATCATCACCACTCCCAGCGTCGATGCCGTCATCGCCCACGGTCCCGACTAATACCTCACTCTTCTCGGATCCAACGATGGTAATGGAAGGTCCTAACAGGCTGGCGAGGGACACATGACTCCCATCTGCAAAAGCCAGCGTCTCGACAACCAATGAGCCATTGACTCCAGTCGAGTCGAAGTTGGTGAGGATCAGCTGGTCGGCGCCACCGCTCCTCACTTGGATGGTCAACGTTCGTTCGACTTCATCCGGTACAAACATGAGATCACTTTGGGTGATGCCGACACCAAATTGAATGCGATTGCCTTCTCCGGCGGCAGCCATATCCTCAATCGTGTCCGTTCCGTCACCAATGCTAAACAGATAGGTGTCGTGGTCAGCCCCCCACGCAGCGTATTAAAGCCACCGCCTCCGGTGAGCGTGTCGCGACCTGCGAGACCGGATAGAACATTGGCACCCTCCGACCCCATCAGGACGTTGTCCAGTTCATTGCCTGTTCCATCGAGCGACGGCGGAGAAATGATATGGTCGTCCTCGTCAACGATCTCAGGTGGCGAGACGAGCATGAGATTTTCGAGATGATCTCCGAGGACGTAGTTCACCGTGCTCTTGACCGTATCAATCCCCTCGTTCTCGAACTCCGCAATAGTCTGTTCCTGGCTGTACACGATGTAGGTGTCGTTGCCCGTACCTCCGATGAAGAGATCGTCGGCTAAGCGAGGAACATCTTCCCGAAACTCCGCTCCTCCATCGAGAAATAGCCAGGCACCGTTACTCCCATTGAAAGCAAAAACGATATCTCCTCCATCCGCCATCAACACATCATCACCCGCGCCACCGATGAGGATGTCACTCCCGGTTCCGCGCACGAAAAAGTTCTCGATAGACCTGAACAATCCTCCCACCAATACGTCGTTGCCGGCTCCCCCCTCGAGAACATTATCTCCGGAGTTTCCGACAAGGAGATTATCCAAGTCGTTGCCCGTGCCGAATTCAGGGTTGGGAAGCACAGCGCTGGTGCTCTCCACGAGAATGAGATTCTCCACATATGGATCCAACACATAGTCGAAAAGGCTTTGGATGGTATCAATCCCGCCACCCTCTGTCTCAATGACCCCATAAGTTCCAGCAACACCAGAGCTCCCGAGAAGATATGTATCGTCGCCGGCAAGACCGGCGAGAGTAACTGGGAAAGTAGCTTCAAGCACATCGTTGGAAATCGTGGCAGCAGGAACCCCGACGTTGAAAGAAGACCAAGCCAGGCTCCACTCAGTGCCATCGGCGAATCGCACGATCGCTTGGATGGTTTCAGGCCCCACGGCAAACCAATCCGTCGAGAGTTGGATGGTCAGCCTATCCCCACTAGCTTCGATAACAAGGTCCGCAACGGAAGGAGAGCGCCACGTCATCACGACATCGGACGGCGTGATGTCCACAGCCATTTGAATGACATCGATGTCGTTCCTGTTGTTATCGAGCGTCACATGATCAATTCCTGATCCCCGACCGAACAGAACGGTGTCCACACCAAACCCGAGAGTGAGCACATCGTTCCCAGCTCCTCCGTCGAACAAGTTCGTTCCGCGGAAATCAATGAGCGTATCATCCCCAGGTCCGCCCAACAGCGTGTCGTTCCCGATCATTGGTTCCCGAAAAATGGCTGAAACGTGACGTCCCCCGTACAGCGTATCCTTACCTTGACCGCCTATGAGCACATCATTGCCGGCTGATCCGATCAATAAATCATGGCCGTCGCCTCCAGAAAGTGTTTCGCTCTCGAACGTTCCCATGAAGGCCGTGCCGACCAACGCTCGTGCGCTCAACTCGTCACTGCCCCACACAGTGCCATCGGCAAATCGCACTTGTTTCTGATCGTATCCGGATAAAGCGAAGAACGACAGGACGGTCAGCTCGTCAGCAGTTCCGCGAATGGCCAGTTCGAGATCCAATCCATTACGAAAGACCTCCACATCCTCAACGGCGACAGTTGAATCCAACTGAATGGTATCGAACTCGCTGGCCGTCGCCGAATCAAACACCGTATCGCGTCCTGCACCTCGACCAAAGAGGTAGGTATCGGCCCCGCCGAATCCGGCCAGTGTATCGTTTCCAGCCCCTCCATCGAGCACATTCGGCGCCTCGTTGCCCCTCACGTCATTATTTAAGATGTTGCCGGTTCCGTTGATGGAGGTGCTTCCAGTCAGCGTAAGATTCTCAACCTGCTCGCTGAGGCGGTAGCTCACGGAACTCTGTACGCTGTCGATACCTTCGTCTGGCTGCTCAATCACGACATCATCGACGATATCTATAATATAGATATCGTCGCCTGCCCCACCGACCATCCTGTCCGCGCCAAGGCCACCGTCCAGCACATTGTTCGCCCGGCCACCGACGAGCATGTTACTCAATTCATTCCCGTATCCCGCAATTGAACGTTCAAACGGATGATATGGAATGAGTGAGAAGCTCGAGAAATCAAACTCATGAGGATCGAGGAGGGTTAAATTTTCAATATGAGCCGGCAAACGATAGTCATGTCTTGCGATCACCGTATCGATGCCGCCCGTCGCCGTTTCCACAAGGATATCGCCATTGCCGTTCGACCCAATCAGATAGGTGTCATTGCCATCGCCACCAGCCAGCACACTGATCGATCCATCGGCCTGCAATACATTGTCGAGACTATTTCCCGTCCCGAAGAGCGACGCACTGCCTGTCAACGTCAAGTTCTCGAGATTGTCATCAAGGGTAATGCTCACATTGGTCTGAACCGTATCCGTACCCTCATTGGCCAACTCAATGACCGTGTCGCCCGCGCCGATCACGAAGGTATCGTTTCCCAGACCACCGGCTAACAGATTGGCAGCACTGTTCCCCGTTAGCACATTATCCAGCGCATTACCCATGCCGTTGATCGGCGAGTCCCCAGTTAATGTAAGGTTCTCAACATTGGCTTCGAGTGCGCGAGTCACGCTGCTCAGAACGGTATCGACTCCGTCGTTCATCAGCTCGGTGATCGAATCTCCCGGATCCTCGACAAGGTATTGGTCATTGCCCGACCCGCCAGTCAACTGATCAGCCCCGCTGCCGCCATCCAATTCGTCATTGCCGGCAAGACCGGCGAGCTGATCGTCTCCGCTCAATCCGAGCAAACGGTCGTCCCCTGCCGTACCGACCAGCGTATCGTTGTCCGCCGTCCCGGTGATGGCCGGGCGCAACCGTTCCTGAATCGCCGGGGCATCCCACATCGTCCCATCGGCAAACTGGATCTGCTCGATTTGCAGCGGCGAGGCCAAGAA
>JAAUPT010000336.1 GCA_012032965.1 Nitrospira sp. | reverse complement strand
TAATTTTGTGCTAAAAATTGTTTGAAGTGGCGAAAGCCATCATAACGAGTAAAACTAATGGAAAGCCCCCAACTCCTGGTATTCGCATAAGAAACGGGGAAACCATGTGAAACACCGAGTCTTTAATTATTACCACCTAAGCCAATTCCTAAACCGCGGGTCGTACGTTCAATTCGTATCGGGGGCACCAAACCAAGCTTCGGTTGACCCGCGCGCTATTCATCGTCTTATCGTGACTATGGCGCGCGGATAAACACCGCCGGCGACCTCTTCCTTGGTGTTGTGCCCTTCGTACTGGCGCCTCATCAGGCGTAGACATTTTCCTTGCGGCGCCGGATACACGCCACCAGTAGTTCCCTTCCGCCTACGCAACTTGCTCATGCTGTTTTACCGTATCGACCACCATTTCTTTACTCTTTTTGCGTTGTTGGCCAACCTCTCGTTCAATCTCATCCCTTCGTTCGAGCCTGGATACATCCTTCCCATGTCTGAAGACCCTTTTGATGGAATAGTCGTGCACCTGTCTAGCCATTTTCGGTGGCGACTGCCTACAATTCCCGTTCTTGTACATGGCGATATCAACCACAAGGGGGCGATGCATGCGTATGCGTTGGTTCAATTGGCTTGGATTACTGATGTTGATAGTCGGTGCCATTATTTCGGAAGCAGTCTTTTTTGCCGCGTCGGTCGAGTTCGAGTTCTTATGGTATATCGCAGCCGCCTATGTGGTAGTGGCGGCAGTGTTATTTCTTTGGGGAAGTTCAGCCTCCGCGAAGCCTGAGTAACTTTACTCCCGCGTTCTCGTGATTTGCCGCCTGACGATTTGGTGTGGAAGCAGAACTCTTGGGCGAAGGAAGACCGCTCGCGGTATTCACCATTCATACGCGCATCTGTTGCAACAGCAAAGATGGCGCCGTGGCCCGTCTGCACAAATATGCAATCAGCTAAATATGAGAGCAATTCTTGTACTGCGTGGAGTCCAAGTTCGGGAAGCGCACGATGCCGCTCCTCATTGAATGATCCCAGCTGCATAGCACGGTCAAGCCATCCAGCGGAGTTCAGCTCATCGAGATGCACATATCAAGATTTGATCCTTTTTTGTTTCTGCTTTTATGCTGGGAAAGTCAGCTGTTACTTTATGCGGCCGCTGACCACCTTGTTCTACTCCAACGACCGCTAGTCAAAACAACAACCGGTGTCTCTGCTTGTTCCCTTGTCTAAACGTGCGATCACTGAGCATACGCAAGCAGCTTGTCCGAGATCCGTCGAGCAGCAGGCAGAGGCTCTCGCTAACGATTCACATCCTGAATCCTCAGAAAGCCAAGATGCACAGAACAAGGGTTGATCCCCATTCCCGTCAACCGAACCAAATTGTGTAGAGAGAATTTTACTCAGAGCACAAACTCTGCTATATCACACATAGACGATCACCATTTTTCAAATCGAAGGGGGGTGGAGTACTCATGGCAACGAAGAAAGCAGCGAAGAAGCCTGCCAAGAAGGCGGCCAAGAAGAAGAAGTAGTCACACCGTGAGGAGGCGTCGGTCACGTCGCCTCCTCACCATCCCGTGTCCTCCATCTTCCTCAGCTCCACATCGCATCGTACGAGTCGCTGTCCAAACGAACACTTCCACAGCAACGCTTCCGAGCAACTCAACCACCCGAGAGAACCCACGTCACTGACGAGAGCTCCCCCTTCGCTGACCAGCCCTCCATCGGATTGGAATCGGCGACGGTGTCCGGATGCACCCGGGTACGCTCACGAAGCGCACCTCATGAGATGAGGAATACGGCAGAAGAGGACGGAACGACCGGCAGGCTGAGATCACGACAATGAAGAAGCGATGCGGATAAAAAAAAGGGGAGGTGATGTCCGCATCACCTCCCCACTTTCCTAGCACCAGGAGAGACTCCATGGCGTAAAGAAAGCAGCAAGTGAATCTTAGCATGAACCTTCTCCCGAAAACAGAACAAAGATATCAATACAATCAGTGACTTGAGTAATTTTACCTGGCATGCTAATTGGAAGATCATGGGATGGGAAAGGATATTCACTAGGCGAGGCCACACGCGGAAGTTCGGCGCTGAGATCGCACCTCATAAAGAAATCGGTCGTTTGACGCGTGCACCAGAGTTGGTCGTTACAGCACATTACACGGGGAAACCACGATAAGAACGAAACGAGAAAGACATGGGGACCTCGCAGGGTGGCCCAGTGTAGAAGGGTGCGGATCAAATCACAAGGCAGGGCGTGTTAAAATGGTGGTATTGATCAGCGGGACGTTGTCAGAAGCCCGGGTAATGATTTGTCGGTTTTGCTCCTCACTAACGGACCCACCACCATCCGGCAGGTCAGCATGTCGTGTTTACTGTCGTCCAAGGATCTCCTGCTCTGCCTGAAGCCAGTCATCAAGTGGACCTTGACGCATGCGTCGTTCGTAGTTCGCAAAGGCACGTGCGGCGATCCGTTCATGCAGTGTTGCTGGCACAGAAGGGGAGGATGACTCTGGTATCGCTCGACGGGTAGGTCTCTGGCGCGTCGTCTTCGGTTTGTTCGGAGTCTTCGGTTTGTTCGGAGTCTTCGGCTTGTTCGGAGTCTTCGGCTTGCTCGGAGTCTTCGGCTTGCTCGAGGTTTTCGGCTTGATTGGCTTCTTCGATTTCACGAGTCCCTTCCCATGTCATCCATCATGAATCATGATTGGTAATGGCAAAACTAGGCGATCCCTGGGGAGATGTCAAGACGAGACCGTCGCAGCCTGGGATGGCTACACCTCGCGTCACGGTTGAAACGGCATGTCAGGATTGTCGTGCTTGATGAGATTGAGTGGTTTGTTGAGGTCTATTGCGGTGATCGGATTGAATGGGTTGTGATGGCTGGCTCGTTGTTAGCCGAGAGGTGGTACCACCTCCTCGTTGGGCCCTGAGCTCCTCGGTTGAACCGTCGCATCCTGGGCCACTACTGTCGGTGCGAATGCTCCCCATTCTTGGGACAATTGCTGCAACTCAGACTGAACCACCTGGAGCAGGGTCTGGAGATCCAGCGGTTTGGGAAGGGTTCGCCGAGCTCCGATGAGCGTGGCCTGCTGCAGCTCCTCGCCGGAGAGCCCGCTCATGGCGATGACCCTCACGTCCACGCGCAAGCGGGTCAATTCTGCAATGACCTCTAGGCCGTTCATCTCTGGCATCTCCAGATCTGTGATGACCAGATCCACGGGGTGCGCACGAAACCGTTCAAGTCCCTCTCGGCCATTGGAGGCCTCCCAGACCTGATACCCCGAATCCTCAAGAACCCGTGCAAGCAGCGTGCGCACAGCAGCGTGATCCTCAATAATCAGAATCGTGGCGGGCCTCATTTTTACTTACCCCCTTTTCACTCCGGTGGTCGCTCTCTGACTGCAAGCGCACATGGGGCCTACCCTTCATTCCCTGGACCGCTT
>JAAUPT010000335.1 GCA_012032965.1 Nitrospira sp. | reverse complement strand
GATGAACGCCATGCCGCAACGTCACGCGGATCCTCTGCGTGATCCTGCTCATTCTCGGCGTAGTTCGCATCATGGCTGTTCGATGGAGTCCGACACTTAGAACAGGGACCAACGATGCAGCGCGCTTTGATCTATAACAAAAGGGAGGTGCTCAATGACCCAACAGCCTGCGGCGAAACTATTGGCCCTTGTTCAAGCGCGGAAATGTATTTCGCTCGAAGAACTTGTGGTCTACTTTCCAGAGCTCACCTGGAATCAAGTTTTTTCACTCGTGGATGAGCTTAGTCGTCACGCGTTGATTTGTTTGCAACGACGTGGATTGAATACGAGTTGCGAGCTTTCTCTTGATTCACCGAGCGGCACTCTCTCTTTGAGGCTGCCTGGTCAAAGCTGAACTGCCGTAGGCTGAACGACGAGATATCACGTCTTTAGCATATGAATATCGAGAAGACCAGGAATGAAAGGGCTTACTTCACTTTGGACAATTCGGCAGGAATTCTGATCTCTTGTCCGTCTTGTAAATTGACGACGAATACTGACGTGGCGTTAGGGTCGAACTGTTCATAGGCAAAGACGGCGGTGAACCGGGATCGGAAGGCCGGGCCGTTGCCTTCGTTCTTGCGTCCCCGCTCGGCTTTACCGATATCGATCGCCTTGATGCGTTTCGACTCTTGGTGCAGCTCGATCAAGGCTCCTTCGGCGAAATACTCGTCATCGCCGCACAACTGCACCTCAATCTCCATGTTGGGCATGTCCATCACTTTTTGGATAAACTCCTCGGGCATGCGCACGTCCATCTTTCGCTTCTTTGATTCCGCCGCTTCCTGGCGCCCAAAGGCTTCCAGTCGGTAATGCTTCGTGCGCAAAACGGCGCTCGCACCGCAGGGCTCTTTCTCCGGATCAGCGCCCACACGACTCGCCAAGGACGCTTGCTGCAGGACTTTCCTCACCTCTTCCGGAGAATTGGCTTTTTCCATCGGCACTCGACCAGTCTCGAGCGCCTTGTGCGCGTCTTCAGACGACAGATTGACCTCGATTGCCCAGGCGGCACTCTGCCATATCACCAGGGCTCCGATCAGACCAAATACCAGCCCAATCTGCTTACGAAGCGTCATGCCTTTCCTCTTGTGCACTGCCAGACAAACTCGTCCCCAACACGAGAAACAAAGCGGCAGGCAGGCAACGAAGCATTGTAGGGGAACAGCCTAACCGTTGCAATCACACCGCGAAACGATTCCAATTCGCATAAGGACGTCGCTGGTAGAGATCTTCGACATGCACGGGAACGAGATACCCGGCCAACCCAAGCGAGCGCGCCACGAGCTTGAGTGGAAGGCCCACGATGGTCGTATAGTCGCCATCGATGCGATCCACTAGATCCCCGCCAAGCCCTTGAATCGCATAGGCCCCAGCTTTCCCCAACGATTCTTGCGATGCAAGATAACGGTCATAGAGGTTCTCACGATCTGGTTTCATTTCTACGTTCGCCGTATCGGCTTCAACAAATTCTATTTCTCGCCCACGGCTGCATAGGGCCACAGCGGTATGGACATGATGTGACCGGCCGGCCAAGCGTGCGAGCATGATGCGAGCGTCCTGAAGATCGACTGGTTTTCCCAAGAGCTGACCGTCGAGCTCAATGACCGTGTCACTGCCAAGCACCAGCCCATCTGGTAATTGAGCCACTACTGCTCGCGCCTTTTCGAGCGCGAATCGTTTGACCTGTTCAATGGGCGTCAACTCAGGCGTCGGGTGCTCATGAACATCAGGGGAAACGACGTGAAAGGACAGGCCCAGCAGTACCAACAGCTCTTGGCGACGCGGCGAACTCGATGCCAGGATCAGCTGCATCGCGATGCCAAGAGGCTCATGTCATCGGTTGATTCAGGTTGTGGCAATTCCCCCCTATCCCTATCCTGTGCCCGCCCCCTTGAAGTCCGCAAGCACCTGGGTTAACTCATCGACCGAAGAGACGCGCACCATTTGTGCGCGAAGCGAGGCGGCATGCGAAAAGCCTTTGCAATACCAGGCTAAATGCTTTCGCATCCGGTAGAATTGTTTTTGACCAAAGAAAGCCTGGAACTGTTGTGCATGGTCCACCAGAACGGCAAAGCGCTCTTCCTGCGACACCGCAAGACTTAGATCCATGAGGTTTCCCATCACACACGATTCACACGCTTGCTGCCGCACCTGTTCCTTAGCGTGAAAGAACCATGGTGCGCCCAAAGCGGCGCGCCCCACTAACACGCCGTCCACGCCTGTCTCGCGGACGCGCGACACGATGTCTCCTGGGCTTTGGATATCCCCATTCCCCAGCAATAACGTCCCTGATCCCTTCGCCATCGCGGCTGCGCGCGAGATGGCCGACCAGTCCGCAGATCCTCGATACATCTGCTTGAGCGTCCGTCCATGAAGGGAGATCACCGTCGGCTGTTCTTTCAGCAGCTCTTCAAGCCACGTTTCGACCGTGACTTCGTCATAACCAACTCTGGTTTTCACAGAGAGCGGCAACGTGCGTCGTGAAGTTGGAGTGCCGCTGCCACGCCGACGATTCAGACGGTGAAACGCGTCGATGCGAGCCTGTTTAAATCCGGCTTGTTCGAGGGTTTGGCCATGTACCCAATCATCGATGCCGCGCTTGGCCGCCTGTATGATGGAGCACGCTAGTTCTGGGGTGCGGATCAGTCCGGCGCCGATCCAGACGAAGCGACGCTCTTCGACGGGCAACCCATGTTGACGTCCAGACCATCAAATCCTAGTTCGCATACGGCGTGTGCCGCTTGGTAGAAGAGATCTGGATCCTTTCCATAGAGTTGGGCAACGATCGGACGCTCGACTTCGCTGTAGAGAAGAGTCTCCAGTTGGATCTCAGGCCCACGGCAGACATCATGCACATGGGTAAATTCCGTAAAGGTGACATCCGGCTTCCCCTGGCTGGCGATCACTGACCGGAAGCAGGCATCGGTGACACCATCCATCGGCGATAGCCCTATGATTGGGCGTGGAAGATTAAGCCAGAAATTCATCTCACGACACCTGCGCGACAACGTGTGATTCGTTGATCGATCGGTAGGCAAGCCGAAGCTCACAAGCTTCTCGGTCCACCGTGCTCTGTAGTTCTGGCGCAACCTCACGTACAAACTTGACAAACCGTTCGACTTTGAGCAAAAAGAAATCATATGCTTCGGAGAGGGGCTGTGACTCACGAAACCAGAAGATGACAAATCCATCGAGTGGTATTCCTGTCTCTTTGAGTCGACGACAGGACTCTACGAACATATCCTCCAGCTCACCTCCCCAATGGAGGATCTCATGCGGAAGATAGCTGCCTCGATAACGACCCAACTCTTCTCCATACGCCCAAGGCTGTTTCCATTCTGGTCCCACCGGCTCGGCCTTGCCTGTTAGGACACGTACATACTGATCGTAGGCATCACTCA
>JAAUPT010000334.1 GCA_012032965.1 Nitrospira sp. | reverse complement strand
GAAAGAAGCTGGCGACGCAGATCCATCGTGCCGGTGGGGTACAGCGTCGTGTGGGTGGGGCATTCGAGAACATGGAACGGGCTAACGCACGACTCATGATCGTGGTGCCCGTCACGCTGGGACTCGTCTTCTTCCTGCTGTTTTGGGCGTTCCATTCTTTGCGCTATGCCATGTTGATCATCCTCAATCTCCCCTTCGCATTGCTCGGCGGTGTGGCCTCTCTATGGCTGAGCGGGCAGTACTTGAGCGTACCGTCCTCCATCGGGTTCATCGCGCTGTTCGGACTCGCGGTAGCCAACGGAATCGTGCTCGTTTCATATATCAACCAGTTGCGCCAGGAAGGGAAGCAGATGGACGAGGCCATCCTGACCGGCTGCAGCCTGCGTCTTCGTCCAGTCGTAATGACCATGATGACGACATTGCTGGGCCTCCTGCCGCTGGTGCTGGCGGAAGGAATTGGCGCTGAGGTTCAACGGCCCCTCGCGACCGTCGTAATCGGCGGACTTTTCACCTCGACGGCCCTGACGCTGGTGGTGCTGCCGGTACTGTATCGGACGTTTGGGGAGCATGAAATGGGGAAAGAAGAGGCACCGGAATGGGTGTGAAAGTAAGGGAGAGCGTCATGCGTCAATCCCTTCGCTTGCCGAGGCCCCATATCAGAATGTACTCCCCCGATTCGCGCAGTCAGGGGTTGACGATACAACTCTCCCAATTCGAATGAAAGTGTTGAGGAAGAGGATTAGTTGCGGCCGTCCGGCCGTCCGATCGTTCATTACATGGAAGGTTAGGCATTAATCTTGTAAGCACTTGTCAGGTAAGCGTGCAGGACATGTTCAGGCTTCCTAGGCTTTCAGACGGGTGAGATCGGATGTGCCTGATGGTCATAATTTTGGAGGAGGGTCCATGGGACACATGCTGGTGAGAATAACCTTGTTGTGCCTCTTCATGGCTTCGGGGGAGGTTGCACATGCCGCAGAAAGTGGATCGCAGGCCGATACGCTGGATCAGCAGATGGTATTTGTGCCGGCCGGGAAGTTCACGAGGGGAAGCAATCACGCGGATGACGAAAAAACCGCGCGGAGCATCTACCTCAATGCCTTCTACATGGACAAGTATGAGGTGACGGTGGGACGGTATGCCAGGTACCTGGAGGTGACGGACATGGAGGAGCCACCGGATTGGAACATCATGAATCAACCTCAACATCAAAGACGCCCGGTCGTCAACGTGAATTGGGAAGATGCGGTCAATTACTGCAAATGGGCCGGCAAGCGCCTACCGACGGAGGCGGAGTGGGAGAAGGCAGCACGCGGCACGGATGGGCGGATCTATCCCTGGGGAAACGAAGCACCGACTCGCCTTCACGCGAATTACGGAAGAAAGGATTGGGACAACCATCAGGCCTTAACCCCCGTTGGGTCGTTCGAAGCGGGGAAAAGTCCTTATGGCATCTACGATATGGCCGGCAATGCCTGGGAATGGGTTTTCGATTGGTATGGCCATGAGTTTTACGACAAAGGTCCGGAAAAGAACCCAATCGGGCCGGCAAAGGGCGATACGAAGGTGGTGCGGGGCGGGTCGTGGCTCTATGTTCCTGAATTTCTGCGCACCTCGTTCCGTTTCAATGCCGATCCATCCGGCCAGCACTTCGGATATGGGTTCCGCTGCGCGAAGACACCGTAGTACTAGTCTGCGGGATTGACGGGCGACCAGTATGTGCCTTTGGGATTTGACTCAGCGATATTTGGCCAAACAGATCAAGTCGAGATGGTCATAATGGTCAGGGAGAATGGTTTCGGCTTTATAGCCGAGGTTCAGGAAGAACTGAATGTTTCTGGCCGTGCGCAGCATGGTACAAGCGTAAAACTTATGGGCATCGGTCGTCGCTCGTTCGATCTCACGGATCAGCGCCTTCCCGACCCCTCGAGACTGGCACGCGGGACTCACGGAGAGCAGTCTGATCACGCATACGCCAGCCACTGTCCAACAGCGCACGGAGCCAACGATCTCTCCTTCCGCCTCGGCCACGAAAATATGCTTTTCGCTCGCATCTTCTTTCAGACTTTCGAGAGTTTCCGTCGTCCAACCGCTGAGAGTGTAGATGCCCGCATATTCTCCGAAGGCCTCCCGCTGCACCTGGAGGAGTGCAGGAAAATCTACTTCGGTTGCCGGTCTGATATGAACCACGACAGAGCTCCTGGGTTCGTGAAGAGCGGTCCATTTCATAGCGGAAGGAGACGAGATTCGCAAGGACGATTGACTCGACATTGACAGATGTGAGACGGGGCATCCCGCGTCGCCCCAGACTATAGCGATCGGATACTTAATGGAGGTTCTATGCTGAAAGAAGTGGCAGGAGATATTTTACACACAAGGGCAGCAATGGTGGCGCATGGCGTGGCTCCCAACGATGGTTACACGAACGGTTTAGCGTTGTCACTGAGGCAACAGTGGCCCGCCATGTATAAAGATTTCAGGCATTATTGCCAAACGTTCACTCCCAAGACCGGTGAATTGTGGGCCTGGGCGGGCGCCGGTGGGGTACGAATCGTGAGTCTGTTTACTCAGGAACCAGCTCCCAGCCATGGGGCCAAACCAGGAAAAGCCACAACAGAAAACGTTAATCACTGTCTCAAAGCCCTCTCCAAGTTTGTTGAACAGGAGAAGGTTAAGAGCCTTGCGCTCCCTCGCTTGGCGACCGGTGTCGGTGGACTTGACTGGAAGGATGTGAAGCCGTTGATTGAAAAACATCTCGATCACTTGTCCATCCCGATCTATGTGTATGCCACGTATCAACCAGGGGGCCAGGCCACGGAGGGTTGAAGTTTCGTCGTCCAGTTGATGAGGCTTGGTCCGTTCGAATTGGCGCACGGAGAGAGTCCACATGCGACAAGTTCCACAAGAGCTGTATGACCGGCTGGTTGCGCTGCGAAGAGAGCTGCATCGGTATCCAGAGTTAAGTTGGCAGGAATCGCGAGATTTTTGGGCCCATGCGGCTGGACTATGGCTTCTTCAAGTTGCAAGCTGGTCAGACCAATTACTTTCTTGCCCGATCCGGCGGCCAAATCGTCGGAGCTGTCGGCTATACCATGGACCCGGTTGAACACCTTGTGCGAGTGTTTGAGCTCATCGCACTGGCCGACGACGTGGTGCGATTTCTTCTGGCCGAACTTGAACGGAAGTGTCGGGAGGAGATGGGGATCGAATACATTGAGATCGATGTCAGCGCCTACGCTCCGCGTATGCAGCGAACTCTGCTGGAGCTAAATTTTCTTCCGGTCGCCTATGTGCCCGCCATGGTGTTCGACCAGGTTGAGCGGCTCGATATCGTGAAGATGGTGCGTTTGAATAAGTTACAAGATTTGAGACCTCTCGGTCTGACCGAGCCGGTTCAGGCCATTGCCGATGTTGTAATGCGCGGGTTTTCCGTGTGCGTCATTGCTCCCC
>JAAUPT010000333.1 GCA_012032965.1 Nitrospira sp. | reverse complement strand
GACGACGTCGTATCCACTCAGACAATAGTAGGCCTGCAGCAGCTTCCCGCCGAGCGCCTGCGCGTTCTTCTTAACCATCTCGGCGCGCTCGACACTCTGGTCCTTCATGGTTTGAAGTCCGTGCTGGGTGAATTTCACAAGACTCACCTAGGTGGGAAGGCAACCCTCCTTGGTGGTGTGAGGCATGGGGAACGCCCAAGCAGTCTACCGGAGCACGTCGCAGTCGTATTTGTACCCTGGTTCTGCCACGATCTGTGGCGCATGATGGTGGGCAACCATTTTATGGAGTGCCTGACAGGCCTGCTCAAGAGGAGCAAGTGTGCAGCAATAGAGTCGGCTGGGGTGGCACAGCTCGATGGGTATCTTCAGATCAGGCTGGTATATTCGCTCGGAGGAGACTGGTGCCATGAAAGAACAATGGATTGCTGTGTTTCAGCAAGTGCCGGAAGGCTATATCGGGTTTGTTGAAGAATTGCCGGGTGCCAATACGCAAGGCGTGACACTTGAGAAAGCGAGAGCCAGCCTTCAAGAAGCTGTTCAGCTCATTGTAGAGTCCAACCGGTAAAACCTCGACCCTTCCACGTCACCCAGAGATCAACGACTTCCTCGCCCAGACGATCTGTAAAGACCTCAAAGTTCCAAAACCTCAATTGCTTTCATTTGAAGGGCGGCAGGTCCTATTCGAGCGTGCAGATCGTTCAGTATATCTATAGAAGGGGTGGATTTGTCTGGACTCCTACATCGTGAACCAGTGTGCTACTTCGATACAGTCAAGCCGACAAAACCTCTTTCTCGGGTGAAAGCAGGGTGATTTTATTTCCACGTAAGTGTTAGATTGAATTTCTGCGACGTCACACTCACTCTATTCACCCAATCACAGAGGAGGAATACATGATGGGACTCTTTGGCTCAATCATGGAGAAACTCGGATTTGGTCAGGTTGCGGCGCAAGCGGCAACACCACAACCGGCGGCGGCCCCCACTGCAACCGCAGCACCAACTGCTCCGAAGCCCACCGCCATGTCGTCTGTTGATGTCGTGGGGAAGCTTGAAGGGCTAGCCGCGAAGGACCCGCAGAAGCTGAATTGGAAAACCTCAATCGTGGACTTGATGAAGCTCTTGAATTTAGACAGCAGCCTTACCGCACGCAAAGAACTGGCGACTGAATTGGGGTGCCCCGCAGACAAGATGGGCGATTCGGCTCAGATGAATGTGTGGCTGCACAAGGCGGTGTTGCAGAAACTGGCGGCGAATGGAGGGAATATCCCAAAAGAGCTTTTGAGTTGAAAGAAACGATGAGCGGAGGGAACGTTATTTCCCTCGCTCGTTTTCAATCAGAACCGGGCGGGAGATACTCAGCCTTTGAGGTGCTTCCGTGATGACCAAGGGAGTTTGTTCGAGCTCATCGACCACCGGATGGGAGCCCATGTCGATCGACCCTTTAAAGAAGGCTCCTTCTTCCATCGAAAAAGACGGAGAAGACACGTCGCCAAGCAGCACGGCAGGCTTGAGCAACTGGATTTTCCCGGTTGCGGTCACGTTCCCATGGATCTTTCCTCTGTTCACGACGGTTTCGGCGATAATTGAGCCTCGAATAATCGCATTCTCCCCGATCACGAGCATCCCCTTCGCGTGAATTTCTCCTTCGATAGAACTGTCGAGCTGGACGGTACTATGAAAGTGGACGATGCCTTTGAACGTGACATCTTTCCCTAGAACTGTGAAATTCCCACCCTCGGGTTCCATGTCGTCTCGCTTTTTGTCCCACATAGTGACGATCCTCTTTTAGCTGGAGATAAGGTAGTCGGTACCCGTTCTGTTCTTGGACTACACATGCCTGTCACCGTATTCAGCGGCGATCGATTGTGCGCTGTGTCGGCGGAGAATGGAGGACAACATACAGGAGTCGACGAAAAGAATCAAAGGCTGATTTTCAGGAAGGGACGAGGCCGTGAGGGGGGGGGCTATTTCTTGTCAGATGGTTGTGGCTGAGGTTGTGTCTTTTTCGAACTATTCGCACTACTGGACTTGAGGGCCTTGCCAACTGCGGGTCCGATCTTGGGAATTTCTTTTTCGATATTTTGCCCAGCACTGCGTGCCCCGCGTACGAGATCGTCGACGGTCAGGCCTTTGCCGCGTTCGTTCTGTTGCGATTCGGCTGCAGCCGCAACACTTGCCATACCCAGAAGAGCGGTCAGGAACCATAAGCGAAATATGGTCATGGTTTGTGGACTCATACCACCACTATAGCATACGAAGAAAGGTTCTCTGCCTCGCTCTACAAGTTGGAGTATTCACCTGGGATCGCGTATGATCGCGCTGGTCTGCAACCAATGTATCAGGAGGGCAGTATCCGATGGATGTCGATGCGTCATCACGATGGTTGGTACTGATCGGCTGTGTCAGCGCTGGATTGGGCGTGGCAGCCGGTGCATTCGGCGCTCATATGCTCAAGGATATCCTGGAGCCACCAATGCTGGCAGTCTACGACACGGCGACCCGTTACCAGATGTATCACGCCTTCGGTATGGTTCTGAGTGGGTTTGCGGTTCGCATTGGGCGCGACGCAGGTGCAGTCAAAGCCGGATGGCTGTTTCTCGCGGGGACGTTCTTGTTCTGCGGAAGTCTGTACGGAGTCTCGTTACTGGGTATCCGTTGGCTGGGAGCGGTGACGCCGGTCGGAGGCCTGTTGTTTATTGTGGGGTGGGTGGTGCTAGGGTGGCGCGCCTGGCGTTGAGCAGGATGTTGGAGAGGGCTAGGGTTGGCAGGCAGCCGTTCGCTTACCGGTAATCGATCCCCATCCTCCCGTATTATTCACAAACGACCCTTCGATCTTCGCATCATCTTTGATGAACAGCAGGCTGTCTTCTTGGATGCGCCCGTTCTGTTCCCATCGCAAATAAATGGCATCTCCCAGGACAATAGTCTCTGCTGGTGTTGCGGCATTGGCCGATGTGTGTCCAGCTGGAGGAAACATGACGACAGCCTTCTGGTCCCCATGGTTCTGGTGATTATGGATGGTCCATTGCCAGGTTCCACAGAGTCGAGCGAGACCTTTGGCCTGCCGGATGCGGTCTTTCCACCTGTGAACATCCCACCAGGCCTTGGTTGCCTGCCGGCTGGCCTCGAATGCCGTACGCTGGGCAACCAACAGCAGTTCAGTGTTGCGTTGGTTGGAAGGTTTCTCAGAGGTCCCGATGGCCTGGTTGTCTTGCGAGAGGCGGAATACGTCGGAAAGTGATGCGCTCCGGCTACGAGTACGCAACCAATCTTGTCGGGCCGCAGGAAGTACACTGGTTGTCGTGGATTGGTTGGCATCACGGCCGACCGATTCAGCGAGTTGCCACGCGGCCAGTGCACCCATCAATTCAGCTACCGACTCCGATACTTCAGCCAATCTGAGCTCCTTGGCGATCTTGCTCGGCAGTCGTTTCGCCCCTAATGCTCCCGCAGCATCTCTTAAGCCC
>JAAUPT010000332.1 GCA_012032965.1 Nitrospira sp. | reverse complement strand
TGCACTCGTATTGCGACCTCTCCTGGTCCAGGATCGGCGTCCGGTTTGTCGAACAGTTCAAATGGTTCGCCTTCGCCCAGGCGCGTGAGACGCATTGCTTTCATGGCATTCTCCTCAAAATATTGGCGAAGCAATTGATGCTATGGAATTAAGCGTGTGGGTGAGGGTCGTTTCGCTCAAGGACACCAAACCACCTGCATGAAGGCACTAAGGTTGCACCTTGAACCAGCACCGACGTTAATACAATGAAGAAAATGACATTAAATATGGCGTCTGCGCCTTCAAGGTGATAGCTGGCAGGGAAGGTTGCTAGGATAATGGGTACCGAGCCGCGCAGTCCAACCCAAGAGATATAGCCCATGTCTTTAAGTTTTGTTCCTAAAGGTGCGAGGCACAAGAACACGCTAATGGGGCGCGCGACGAAGATGAGAAATATAGCGATAACGATAGCTACCTCGGCCACAGGTAATAATTGGGAGGGAAAGATGAGCAGACCCAACACCACGAACATCGAAATTTGCATCAGCCAACTCAAGCCGTCATGGAATCCAAAGATATTGTCCTGGTTGACCTTGAGATTATTGCCGATCAATACGCCAGCGGTGTAAACCGCCAGAAAGCCGTTGCCGCCCAGGGCATGAGCGAGGCCGAAGGCAATCATCCCGCTGGCTAGCACCAATATCGGGTACAGTCCGCGAGCAGAAAGACGGATATGATTGATCAGCCATGCGGAGGTCCAGCCAGTGAGGCCGCCAGCGACTCCGCCGCTCACAAATTGGACGATCAAGTTAGCCGTTATGTCGGTAGCCGAAACGGAGGCACTGCTGGTCATGATGCCCAGGATGAGAGTGGTCAGCAGCACCGCCATAGGGTCGTTGCTGCCGGATTCGAATTCTAGCAGGTACCGCAATTTAGCCTTCGGTTGCGCATCGCTGGTGCGGAACACGGAGAATACGGCGGCAGCATCGGTGGAGGAAACGATTGCGGCAAGTAATAAACCCTGTAACCAGGTGATGCCCGTGGTCCCGATACTGAATTGTGTATAAGTGCCCAGCATGAACCACGCAAAAGTGCCCAATAGGAGCATGGTCGAAATGACTCCGAGTGTCGCTAACAGGAGTCCGGGTACTAACACCAGTTTGACCTTGGACCATTTGGTTTCGAGTGCTCCGGAAAAAAGAATCACCATAAGAGCCCCACTGCCGACCGCTTGTGTTATCGCGTGGGATTCAAAATGGATCCCGCCAATTCCCTCGGAACCAGCAAGCATTCCGAGAACCAGAAAGAGCAGTAGTGCTGGCATGCCGAGCGCATCGGACATCCGACTGGCAATAACGCCGGCAAACAACAACACACCAGAGACCAAGATTGCCAACTCAACTGTGACTTCCATGTAGTATTGAAGATTTGTTTTTGGGCCTGCCGAAGGATAGGCCAAGAGCCCTGAAAAATCGACCGGTTTGTCTGGGAATTTCTGGACAGGATTTTGGCAAGGGCCCGAGATTCAATGCAGAGAACGGCGATCTTTCCGGAAACAGGGTGCCTGCGCCACTGGCATACTCTATTCCTCCTTGGAACCTATATCAACTGGTTGAGCCGTCACCATGCTCCTCAAGTAATTGGGGAGAGGTTCTAATCAATCATCGTCTTCTTGTTGATGGGTGGCGTGGAAATGATTTCGGTCTGTCCATTCGGACGCTGAATGACCACGCGTCGGACCTGTTCGAGGTCGCCCAATCCGAAGCTCAATTCTGGGGTTTGATCGGTCAGCATCCCCACGGTTCCAGTAACGGCGCGGGTATAACTTGTACCTCTATCGGTCTCGATGCTGATGCGGGTTCCGAGGGCAGAGACGGTGTCTGGGACGATTATGGTGACGTAGTTTCCACGAGAGGTATTCAGAAAGGCCTGCACCGGGCCGTCCATATTGATCCAGAGGAGATCTTGTCTACCATCGCCATCAAGATCGACGATCAACGGCGACTGGCCGAAGTATTTGTTCTGCATTCCCAGGCTGGGGCTATGGTGAAACGTCTCTGCGCCGTTCTCGTTAGATTGCAGATACGTGCGTCCCGAGAGCTTCAATAATTTATGGATCGGCCACTTGATGTAATTCTGCGCCACAAACAGATCGAGCTGCCCGTCCAGGTTGAGGTCCTCGAACACGGCACCCCATGCGAATCCTTCACCAGTGAGGCGGTATGCATCAGTCACATCGGTAAAGCGGAAGGCACCGTCATTTCGCCACAGCATCCATTCGTGGGTGTGGCGCTGGCCGTCTTGAAGATCGCCCGAGGTCAGGAAGAGGGGAATCGATCCTCCGACGTTCGTGAAAAACAGATCCTGATCGCCGTCGTTATCGATATCACCGACCGCCAAACCCATCCAAAAACCGAACTCTGATTTCGTGGCGATGGGCTGAAACGTACCACCTTTCATATTGCGGAATACCTCGACCGCCCCGGTATTCTGGGAAACGACGAGGTCTTGCCAGCCGTCGGAATCCAGGTCAACAAAGACGGAGAGGAAGGTGTTCTGTTTGCTGGCAGTCCCGGACGATTCGGTGATGTCCACAAATGTCAGGTCGCCGTTGTTCAGCAACAGGCGATTCGGCTTGGCATGCATCGGGTCATTAAAGGTCGCGCTCCTGAACGTTTTGGCATTCACGAACACGCTCACATACAGGTCAGCGTCCCCATCATGGTCGATATCCGAGACCGCGACAGTAAACGGGACCGAATCTATAGGAAGATTGACGGGGATCGTTCTTTCCTGAAACCGCCCCCCGTCATTGAGATAGAGGTAGACACCGTTCTCCCGAGCCACGAGCAAATCGGTGTCCCCATCCGCATCCATGTCGATTGCCGTGCTTCCGTAGGTTGCGCTGGTATTCGAAAGGCCGGTACCACTTTCAATATTCACCAGGCGACCATTGCGATAGCTCAACAATGCGTCGCGCTGTCCTGCCCCGCCTCCGACAAAGACCTCGAATGTTCCATCTCCGTCTATATCGATGACCGACGCCCCGGTGAATGGATGGGTGCCCTTCGTCCACACATGCGTAAAGTCTGCTGGAACTGGGGTAAACGGTTTCGGCACAGGAAGGTGGCCGGACCGTGAGGCACACCCACTGAGCCACAACAGGCAGACAACCAGGCTGATCATGATACGGAACTCGGGATAGAAGGACATTGAACTGGCTCCCATTTCATTCACCTCGAGCGGGTGGTACCTACGATCTTGTTCGGTTCAAGATTTATTGACGGGTAATCCAACGCCAGAACTCGACATGCCAAGGAGTTCCGCCGTCTTCCACGATATTCTCAACGACAAATGGGATGTGATGCCCTTCCGAGTCGCCGACGTCCACTCGCAGGACATTCCCTTGGCTATCGGCAAAAATAAAGTTGTCCTTGGTCAGCGTGGGCGCGACCATGGCGTACACATCCCCATTCGGGGCGACGAGGGCCTT
>JAAUPT010000331.1 GCA_012032965.1 Nitrospira sp. | reverse complement strand
AGCACCCGCAATGGCCTGCTTGCGCTGCGCTTCCGTTTCCGCATCGATCAGGTCGGCAAGACCTTCAAACCTGTGTGAGGTCCAGTCGATTATTGTCGAGGGCTCGTCGGTAAATCACCCGCGGCCGCCAAACGCACCGAATCAAAATCCGAGAGACGGCGGAGCAAGGCCTGAACGATGGCTGAGCTTCCGTGCGTCTGAAACTCGACTGTGTCCTCACCTGTGAAACTATTCGGGCCCTCGAAGCAAACGACAATGGCTTCGTCAATTACCTCTCCCTGGGAATCGACCAGTTTTCGAACGCTTGCCCTGCGGACTGCCGGCAACTCCAAACAGATACCGGATGCGCATTCAAAAGCCCGAGGACCGGACAATCTCACAACCGAAACGCCAGCCTTTCCCCGCGCCGAAGCCAGGGCAAAAATCGTGTCCATTTCATTTAACTCACTGTTTCTGAACAATAAGTCAGGTGTTCATGGAATCAAAGAAGTCCGCGTTAGACTTGGTCTGCTTCAATTTCGAGATCAGGAACTCGATGGCATCCGTCGTGCCCATCGGGTTCAGGATCCGGCGCAGCACGAAGGTTTTCTGCAGATCGACCTTGTCGACAAGAAGGTCTTCCTTCCGCGTGCCGGACTTCAGAATATCCATGGCCGGGAATACCCGCTTGTCCGCGATCTTGCGGTCCAGCACGATCTCAGAGTTACCCGTGCCCTTGAACTCCTCGAAGATCACTTCGTCCATACGGCTACCCGTATCGATAAGCGCGGTTGCAATGATGGTGAGAGACCCGCCTTCCTCGATGTTGCGCGCGGCACCGAAGAAGCGCTTCGGGCGTTGCAGGGCGTTCGCATCGACACCACCGGTCAGAACCTTGCCGGATGACGGCACGACGGTGTTGAAGGCGCGGCCCAGACGGGTGATGGAATCGAGGAGAATGACCACATCGCGCTTGTGTTCGACAAGGCGCTTGGCTTTCTCGATCACCATGTCCGAAACGGCCACGTGACGGGTCGCGGGTTCATCGAAGGTCGAGGAGACGACCTCGCCTTTCACCGACCGCTGCATGTCCGTCACCTCTTCCGGGCGCTCGTCGATGAGCAACACGATGAGATAGCACTCGGGATGGTTGATCTCGATGGAATTGGCGATGTTCTGCAACAGGACTGTCTTGCCTGTCCGCGGGGGCGCCACGATCAGCGAGCGCTGGCCCTTGCCGATCGGTGCTACCAGATCGATGATCCGCGCGGAACGATCTTTCACAGTGGGGTCGTCGATTTCCATCTTCAGGCGTTCATCGGGATAAAGCGGCGTCAGGTTCTCGAAGGCGACCTTGTGGCGCGCTTTCTCGGGATCCTCGAAATTGATCTTGGTCACGTCAATCAGCGCGAAGTAACGTTCGCTGTCGTCCGGCGCCTTGATCACACCTTCGATGGTATCTCCGGTCCGCAACGAATATTTGCGGATCATTTCCGGGGAGACATAGATGTCATCCGGGCCCGGCAAATAGTTTGCCTCCGGCGAGCGCAGGAACCCGAATCCGTCCTGCAAGACCTCCAGCACGCCGTCGCCCGAGATCTCCCAACCCTCATCAGCGCGTTCGCGCAGGATCTGGAACATCATCTCACCCTTGCGCATCGTCGAGGCGTTCTCGATCTCAAGTTCCTCTGCCATGGCGAGTAGGTCCTTGGGGCTCTTCCGCTTCAGATCGGCAAGATTGAGCGTTTCAAGGACATCGGACGTGCCCTGCGTATCTGTCATGTCGGATGTCATTCGGAAAACCCGTTATCGTCCGGGCATTGCTGCCTGGATGGGATGGAACTTGAATTTATGGTCTGCTCCGACTCCGGACGGAGTGGTGACGTGTTCATAAGAACCGACCGTCACGCTGTCAACTCTTTCAGAATTTCAGGACCACGGCGAGAACGATGACCACCATCAGCACGGTCGGAACCTCGTTCATCATACGGTACTGCCGACCCGTCAGCGTATTGCCAGCGACGGCGAAGGATTTGCGACGCCCTGCCAGCCACATGTGAAACGCCGTCATAGCGATAACGCCCAAAAGTTTCACCCAAGGCCAGAGCGAACCCCAATCAACAACCCCAGGCGTGAGGGCAAGGCCTATCCCGAGAACCCAGGTCACGATCATCGCCGGGTTCATGATCACACGCAGGAGTTTGAATTCCATCGTTTGAAAGAGCGCATGGGTATCACCGGATTGGCCGACCTGCTCTGCGTGATAGACAAACAATCGCGGAAGGTAGAACAATCCGGCCATCCACGACATCACGGCCATGATGTGAAAGGCCTTGATCCAAGGATAGAAGTTGGACAGCAGATCGAACATGACGGGCTCCGACGGATGCGCCTCACATATAAATAAAGAAAGAAAGATAAAAGGATGATGATTTTGTAGGGAACCCGAAACCTGTGGATTATCGTGATTTCCACATATTTTCGGGAGAGGAAAAAGAGGCACACTCTTTATCCACAGCTTCAAGCATCCCCCCATATTAATGATATAAAACAACAGCTTGAAAATTTGTAGAAAAGAAAAACCCTTAACAAGTCGTGGATAGTTTGAAAGGCGACGACATTTATACAAACGGCGGTTTGTTCTTACTCACGGTGGAAGAAAATGCGGGTGCCCGGGCGGAAAGCCGAGTTATCACCGGGCTTGCGTCGGCTCTCCCTTTTGCCCGATAGGGATCCTCATGAGATCCTCGCTCCTGCTCACAGGCTTGTCCACATGACCGCAAAGTTCATCCTCGCATCGGCTTCACAGATCCGTTCGCAGCTCCTGACCCAAGCCGGGCTGGAGCATACCGTTCAGCCTGCCCGGATCGATGAAGAAACCATCCGGGACGCGCTGATTGCCGAAGATGCGACCCCTCGGGATATTGCCGATACGCTGGCGGAAATGAAAGCGCGAAAGATCAGCGAAAAGCAGCCCGAGGCTCTGGTTCTGGGGTGCGATCAGGTGCTCGATCATCGGGGAAGGCTCCTCAGTAAACCCGCGACTGCTGCCATGGCCTTGCAGCAGCTGAAAGACATGCGCGGCGGCCGGCACATGCTGCTTTCCGCTGCGGTCATCTACGAAAACGGCAAACCGCTCTGGCGGCATGTCGGTCAGGTGCGGTTGCACATGCGCGATGCGACGGATGGCTATCTCGAAGGCTACGTCGATCGGAACTGGCAGAGCATTCAGCACGCAGTTGGCGCCTACAAGCTGGAGGAAGAAGGTGTGCGATTGTTCACACGGATTGAAGGCGATTACTTCAATGTCCTTGGCTTGCCACTGCTTGAACTATTATCGTTCCTGACACTCAGGGGGGGATCTGGAACGGTGAACGACGGTCAGGCGAAAATTCCACTGGCGGGGGTGATCGGCTCGCCGATCTCCCATTCCCGCTCCCCGCAAATGCATGGGCATTGGCTCAGGACCTACGGCATAAAGGGGTTCTACGTCCC
>JAAUPT010000330.1 GCA_012032965.1 Nitrospira sp. | reverse complement strand
GCAATAAAGTTACCATGTGATCCTCTATGTACATCCTACTCGGTGTACCTAGCCACTCTAAGAGCGCCCCCTGATGAAAACCCATTCCAAACCCGGTTGGATGGCCCAGTACCAATCTGCGTGGGGGAGCAAGACAGGCTCGAGCCGTCCCCGCATGCTGGTCACGCCGAATGGCTGGTCCCCGGCCAAAATCCTGGGCACCAGGCTGCTGCTTGTGTTCTTCCTCTTCTGTTTTGTATTTACCCTGCTTTGGACGGATCGCGATGGTTTGCGCGATCATGCTGACGGCGAGCTGTCCTTCGCGGACGTGGTGTATTTCACCATGATCACCGTGACGACGGTCGGCTACGGAGACATCGTTCCGGTGTCCACACGTGCGCGACTGTTGGATGGGCTGGTCGTCACGCCGGTTCGTTTCGGCATCTGGTTCTTGTTTCTGGGGACAGCCTATCAGTTGATCATCCGGCAATATATGGAGGAATATCGCATGGCGAAACTCCAGGCGAATCTCGACGGCCATATCATCGTCTGTGGCTTCGGCCATACCGGGCTGTCGGCCACGAAAGAACTCTTGGCACGTGGGACGAGTGCCAAGCAGATCCTGGTGATCGACAGACTGGAAGAGCGGGTACGGTTGGCCGGAACCCTTGGCATTGCGGCCTTTCAGGCTGACAACACGCAAGAATCCGTGTTGCGGGATGCGGTCATCGACAAAGCTAAGGCCGTCATCATTGCTGCAGGCGTCGATGACTCGAATGCGCTCATTCTGCTCACGGCCAGACACCTCAATCCGAACGTGCGCATCATCGTCAGTGCGAAGGAAGAAGAAAACGTGAAACTCTTCAAGACAGGCGGAGCGGACGCCATTCTCTCACCTGCGACCTTCGGCGGTTATATTCTGGCAGCGGCCGTGGATCAAGGACACATGGTGCAGTACCTGGATGACCTGCTCACGACCCGAGGCAACGTTGCTTGGTGGAGCGAACTGTCAGACCCGATGAAATCGGGAAATCCCCGGCCGACCTGCACCCCGACCTCTTGCTTCGTCTCTATCGCAAGAAAACTAGGTATTCCTACTTGAACTTGGATGAAGCCGGTCCGCTTCAGGACGGGGACATCATGGTCCTCTTTACGACTTCACCGAATAGCACGGGATGATCCTCCGCTCACGGCTCCAGGTGTCGGCATCAGACGTTCGGTTGCCTAGGCGCGCGATGAAGCCCGCACCAGACGTTCGATCGTGAGACCTTGGACGAGGATCGAAAAGACCACGACGATGTAGGTCATCGTAATAAGCACATCCCGATATGGAGACGGCGGGAGCGAGAGCGCCATGGCGACGGAGATTCCCCCGCGCAAACCACCCCAGGTTAGAATCAACGTGGCACGATCGGTAAATTCTTGGAACAATCGAAATGTCTGGACAGGAAGGCTGACGCTGACAAAGCGAGCGAATAGCACCAGCGGGATCGCGATGAGGCCTACTTCTAAATATTCAGGTTTGAAGGTCAAGGCTAACACCTCGAGGCCGATCAAGACAAAGAGTACGGCATTCAGTAGTTCGTCGATGAGCTCCCAAAAGGTGTCCAAATACTCTCGGGTGGTTTCCGACATCGCCAGACGACGCCCGTGGTTGCCGATCAAGAGGCCGGATACCACGACAGCGATAGGACCTGACGTGTGTAATGCATCGGCCAATGCATACCCCCCATCACCAATGCCAGCGTCAATAAAATCTCCACATGATGCTGATCGATTGATTTCAACATTCTATAGGCTAGATATCCTAGAGCGAGCCCGATAGCCGCCCCACCCACAGCTTCTTGGACGAACAACAAGACGATCGATCCGGGCGTGATGGTCCCGGTCTCTGCTACTCCGAGGAGCACAAGAAACACTGCGACGCCGACGCCATCATTAAAGAGCGATTCGCCCATAATCTTGATTTCCAGTTGTTTCGGGGCCTTGGCATTTTTCAAAATGCTTAACACCGCGATGGGATCGGTGGGTGAAATCAGCGCACCAAACAAGAGACAGCCGATGAATGGAATCGGCAGTCCGATCCATCCGAGGATCAGATACGTCAGCCCTCCTACGATAGAGGCCGACACCATGACGCCAAGGCATGCCAACGTCCCAATAAACCATTTTTGTTCTAACAGATCGTCCAGGTTAATGTGCAGCGCACCGGCAAAGAGCAGGAAGCTGAGCATGCCGTGCAGAAGCGTTTCGTCAAAATCGATGCTACGAATAAAGCTCTCAGCATCTGCCTGGATTCCATAGCCGAGTTTCCCGAGCAGCAGCAGGACAAGCGACATCACCAACGCGATGGCCATGAGGCCGATCGTCACCGGCAACTTGATGTACCGATGGTTCACATAGCTGAACACCGCGGACAGGCAGACCAAAATGGTGATCGTTTCAATCAGCGACATATCAGAGGGAGTCAACCCAAGGGGAAGTCACTCGGAATGTGTTCACGAAACAGACAGCTCCGCGACCGATTCAGCAGAACTGGCAGAATGCCTTCGTTTGTACAGCGTCAATACCAGTGTCATGCCGAGCACGCACAGGGCGATCACGGTCAGCGCATAGATCGGGAACAATTCCGTGCCAGGGATGCCGGTCCGTTTGAAGACCAATTGACCCGCGAAGCCGACCAGGATGACCAATCCTGTTAAGCCCAGCACAAGCCCAACCCTCAAAGTTTCCATATATGCATCTTCTTCCGAACAATTGTGAGCGCACTCGCACCGGCATTATGCATCTGCCTCATCGTTAAGGCAACAAATCACCATTGATAAGTCCGGCGCGGCCATAACTGGGTTGTCACTAGCCTAAAACGTAACAGCATGGCACAATAACCTCCGTATTTATCCTGAAGTCAGGAACACGAACTACGAATGGATCGTGAACAATTGAACAAACACGCCCTCCACACCGCCACATCTCCTAGGGTAAGGCTCGCACTTTGTGGCATCGTCATGGCCTGGCTAACCACTGTCCCCGTCTTTGCCGAGCCATCGCTATCCGGTGCAGGCGTTCCGGTCCGTTTCCACGGTGAAACCTTGTTCACCCTTCAGACGGGACTGGCCAACGTCGATACCGCCTCTCGGGCAGCGGCCATCGAGAAGCGCCTGGATCGGCTGACCCACGCGACACCTTCCGTCATCGATAGCCTCAGAGTCGAAGACCATGAGCAGACGGCCTATGTGCTGACGTCAGAAGAAGTTCTGTTCGTCGTGACCGACAATGAGGCCAAGGCGACTGGAAAACCGCGACACCTCTTAGCTGAAGAGCAGACGGAAACGATACGGGAAGCCCTCCGGGCTTCTCTCTCCATCCAACCCTCACATCAATCGGCGCCTCCAATCACCATGCGGGATCTGCTCTGGGCCGCGTCGCCACCGCCTTGTGATCTTCTTCGCCGTTGGCCTTCCATCGTCCTTTTCCCCTCGACTCTTACGAAGCCGCTCGAT
>JAAUPT010000329.1 GCA_012032965.1 Nitrospira sp. | reverse complement strand
GACACATTGAGCGCCAGCTCATGGCTAGGCCCTATGGTTGCAGATGCCGATCGCAAACAACGGAGAGCTTCCACAGTTTTATTTCTGCGAATACCACCGATAGCCTTTGTTCTCCGTGAATTGGGCTTTCGGCGCGCCGCCCGGTTTTTCCAGCAAGAGTACTTTGAAGTCCTGGAGGCCGAACCAAGCTGGATCGGCGAGGTCGTGATAGTGGAGGCCTTGGAGTTTGGGGAGCATGTCACCCAACGCCTGCCGTAACTCTTTCTCTGTGTAGGCGCGTACGGAAAAGGGTCGGTTGATAGCCTGGCAGAATCGTTGAATGGTGTATGTCACCACGGTGCAGAGGACCTTGGTATCAGGCTTGAGTCCAAGAAACTCCGGGAGGGAAAGATACCGTTCCTGAAAGCCGAGCCAACGCATCGCTTGCCGCAGGTGACTATATTGGACTTCGTATTCGGTGTGTCCCGGTAGCTTCACGGGCCCTGGCCATCCTTGTTCAATGCCAAACTCGGTGAGAAAGGCTCGACCGCCTGGCTTGAGGACTCGCCACAATTCGGCAACGAAGCGAATCGGCCCCAAGTTAAAGATGACGGATTCCGGGAGGTCAGCCTCGATCGGCAAGCGGAGCCGTCTGATCCAATCCAGAGCTTCTTGATGTTGTGGTGTGTCTCCAATTCCGGACGTGAGCTCGTTTCTGCTCAATTGCACGGGCGTCATGTCTGCCATGTTCTCATTATCAATGACCAGATCAACGGAATGGTCGGCTAACGGAAGCGATTCGGCGTTCGCTCTGGTACCAGTGACATTCCATCCACCGGCTTTGGCTCGAGAGACTTGGAGTTTCAGAAACGGTTCTGTGATGTCGAGCGACAGGTAGGCGATCCCCTGTTTCTCGAAGGGGAGTAGGCCCTTGCCCAGTTCCTGTGCCACGTAGCCCAGGCCCCCGCCGATTTCCAGCAAGACCTTTGGTTTGGGGTTAAACCAGCCTAGTCGCCGGAGCTGCCGTATGAGGAGCTGCCCGTAGGTCAAACCAGCCAGGGCTTCGCTTGGCTCACGGAAGAGATGTGAGACGGTGGTTTCGATCAGGTCAAAATGACGGTCATCTCCTTCGCTCTGAGCTAGATCGTGTAGGTGGAATGCTTCCAGATGTTCTTTCGCCCTCAAATCCATTTTGCCCAGACCAGCTTTCGCGGACCTGCTGCAGCAGAATATCCCACTTGGCTTTATGCCGGTGGCCGCCGGGTGGCTCAATCCCGTAATAGCAAAGTGAGTAGTTGGGAGTCGCCATCGAGCCAGGTGCCACTCGCCAGGTTGCCCATCCGGCCCGCAGATCTTCGTGCCATATTGTTCAACGAGTGTGCCGACCGTTGTGTGGCCGGTCATGGCCCTGAGCAGATCCAATCCAGTGCGATTCAGCCGTATGAGGGGCAGGTTGTCATCAAGCGGGGCCAACCACCATTCGTCCGTGATGTGTTGATAGACAACGAGGTCGGGAATGTGCCAGGCCAGGAAGCCTAGAGTCTCACCCGTTAAGTCGTGGGGTTCGTAGATGGCGGCAGCAAGTTTCATGGTGACGGGGAACTGTCTGTGTTAGATGTCGGCAGACTACAGGACCAATTGACTGTCCTGCAAGATAGCAATTTGAATGCACTTATAGTTGGGAAGGTGTTGAAGGACTGTCGGTTATGATCAGCTGGCCTCGCATGATGGGATGGATTCGGCAGTGGTAGGTGTACTGACCAGCCGGCAAGCCAGGTACGCTAAAAGATGATCCTGGAGACACCGCTCCCGAATCGAACAAGCATGAGCTCCCCTCCCCCACGCAGCCGCTGTGAGTGACCGTGTGATGGGTTGGCGTCGGATTGTCCCACCGAATAGGGGTGTTGCTCACAACCGTTGGAGCGATGGGAACATAGTAGGGTGAGCCGTCCTCCATCATGATCCGTGTCGGCAGGGATGTGTCCAAAGCCAGCCCGCTTGAACCGATTCCAATCCATACGGCAATCAGGATGATGAGTATCCGGCTCACGTGGTCACCACTCGATCAAGTATGGGCAATTCGATCATAAGATTCAAAATATCGGTGAAGGATTCCAACATTCCTCATGTTTCCATCTTAGCATGGCATGGAGCTGAGGAGGCGGGGATGCCTTCTCTGGTCTTTAAGCCGCAAGCCACCTGGTTTGTTGAAGGATTAAGATGTTTTTGAATGCTAAGTAGTACGAAAATATTGGGTCGTTCAAAAAGAGGATTGAGATGGTTGCAAGAGGCTGTTCGTTCATGCTAGATGGAGGCCGTTGCGCCGCGCTGAAACGAAGAGGAGGAATCGGAAATGGCGAACAAGAAGAAAAAGGTTGTCACCAAGAAGTCGTCACGCAAGAAGAAAGCCGCACCATCATCAAAGAAAAAAGCGGCAAAGAAGACCTTAAAAAAGCGTGTGACTGTCAAGAAGTCTAAGCCGGCGGCAAAGAAAAAATCCGTCAAAAAAGCGGCTGGAACATCTACCAAGAAGGCTGTTCCCCGAGCTCGCCGAACGAGCGCACCTGTTAAAAAATCGTATCTCAAGTAGAGGATGTAGCTCCACGCAAGGCGGTAGTGGCCAAGCCAGCCGTGGCTACTGAGCCTGTGGATGTCGATCTCGATGAAGATGAGATGGTCAGCGACGAATTGGAGATCGAAGATGAGATTGATGAGGACGAGGTCCAGGAAGAGTTGGATCTCGACGCCGATGATGACAGGGACGAGCTGATCGGAAAGTCCGAGGACCTGCTGGACGACGATTACCGAAACAACTAATAAGAATAACGTTGCGGCTCGTTCTCATAGCTGGAACCGGCATCGGTCTTATTGCGATACAACCAGACCATGGCAAGAGCGAAATAAGTAGGTTGGAATTGTTTGTTGCGTCCACTCGACCGTCGCGGGAGGTCTTGACTTCTCGCGACGGATGCCTGATCAGATCACGAATGGTTCGCTGTTCTCCCCGTGGTAGACAGATACAACCCTCGACGTAGTTCCGCCCAATCCTCGTGAAATTTTTAAGACTGGCGCAGATGATGGGCCTTGGCTCGTATATCGCTTTGGCGGTCGTTGGCATGATCGCTATGGAGCCACTTGCAGCCAATGCAACCTGTGTGATTGAGCAACACGTGAGTGATACGGAAGCGGGACTGATCATTCACCTTCCTCCTACTTGTTCACCGGATGAACGCGACGCCTATGTGGTCCCCGGTGAAACGGTGATCGATGCGATCGCAAAAGGGCGGCGAGTCGATCTCGTCGGAGTGATCATCCGTGGAGACCTTAACTTTGATCGCCTCGAGTCGAAGGCCGCCGAAGGCTCGAATGGGGATGAATATGAGCAGCGGGTTGTGCTGGCCGCATTGCGGATCAGAGATTCTGACGTGCAGGGAGCGTTACGGCATCGGTCTCTCGGGGGTGTGCTTCGGTTTGAAGGGCCAGTCGACTTTCAGGGATCTCGCTTCCGA
>JAAUPT010000328.1 GCA_012032965.1 Nitrospira sp. | reverse complement strand
TAGACGGCGGCCAACACCACCTAGGCCTTAAAGATCGCTCCATGATTCCGTCTCGTGCGTTTCATCGCCGCGCTCCTTTGTGTCGCCACCTTTCGGTGGCGTCGGATTGAGCAGAAGAATTAGGGCTGGAACGTCTCATCAAGCCTCGTTTTGAACCGGTCCTCGTATGCCCAGGTTTTAGCAAGAACGTGTAACTCTTCGGGTTTGAGTTTCTCCTTGTAGACCAGATGCTCATCGAGAAATACCAACAACCAGCCACGCTCGGGATAGGCGAAATAGATGCCCTCACCCGCATGGACACCGGCTTTCCATCCTTTTGGCGCCTCCCCAGTGGCAACTCGTGATTGCGGAATCATACTGAAGTCAGGCATCACAAAAAAGTGAGTGAACATACTATGATATAGTGGAGGAGTGCCCCACGCATTTACAACAGCCGTAGTAGTGATTTGATCTAGCACAAGGTTGTCAACCTGTACCAAGCGCTCTTGCTCCTCCAATGTAGGCATACCTTTGCATCCAACCAAGATTAGGAACGTCAAAAAACCGTAAAGTCCTAGCACTTTCTTCATCAAGCTGATGTCCATAGTCGCCATGCTATGCACCCTCACATAAGCCGTTTAGATTTCGCTTCGATTGGCTTGACCGGTTGACAGACATCGCATTGGCACAGGGTCCTCAGTAAAGAATATGAATAAATTCCCGTATCATGACCATCGCTCCACTTGAATTGAAACGCATAACGACCGACCGGCTGAATATCCTGAAGCATGATCAGAAGTGGTACATCTTCACTTTTGAGGCGGCGTTCGCCGGTCCATTCATCAACACACGCGGCGCAAGGACAGTGCTGTCGTAAATAACGAACCGGATAAACCCCCTGGTGACCGTCACTCCACTGAATTCCCAGTACTCCTTTGTCACGCCACTCCATATCCCGTGGTTCTAATACGGCAACAGACATACTTCCTCTCCCATCTATCTAGCTCATCCCAGCGAGGCGACCGACAGAAAGTTCACGGGTGGTAACCGTTTACCAGCTACTACCGTCACGTACCCCTCAATCGCCTCTTCCACTTCGCGCCGCACCTGTCCCGTCGCTCGCAACCTCGTGACAGTAGCAGGAGTAAACCGAATAGCTTGCTGAAGAAATGCTAGGCCTCCTCGAGAAAGTGCAACACACCGTACACGTTGGCGTGCCGCACAGATCTGACACACAAGCCCCCCGGCGATCGGTGAAAATTGAGGCTCTCCGACGAAATATGTCTTTCCACAGGAAACACAATGATCGGTCTGAGGGCGGAACCCGGTTAATCCCAGCAACCGGATTTGAAAAAGCAGTGCCGTAAAGGGGCGGGTCTTCACTTTCCTGAAGCGATACCAACCCCCTGCTCCAGCGTATCAAACAAAGGGGGATTCCGGATCTCCATCGGGGGGTAATGGCTGCCACGACGTTGACCATTCGCGCTGCTGAATCCATTAAGCTGAGGTCTTCTCGCAACGCCCGGAAAGACCTGAGAAGGTCAACATGTGAGATTCTGAATAGCGAGTCACCATTCTTTTCAAACAGATCCAAACGACACACGCTGAATGGCTCAAGCGCAGCGCCGAAGCGGCTCTTCTGGCGTCGAGCACCACGAGCTACTCCTCGTATCTTGCCCAAGCTCTTCGAGTAAAAAGTCACAATTCTATCGGCGTCACCCCACTTGCGACTCCTCAAAATGATCGCCGTCGTTTTTACAAGTGACACAACGTTTTCCCTGCTCTCACATACGGCAGCAGCATGACCGTGTGCGAGCCATTCTTACCGGAGATACTCCAAGAAAATCGTGGCTAAGGTCAGATAGATTGTAATCCCGGTGATATCGTTGGCTGTCGTGACAAAAGACCGGCCGCACGGCAGGATCGACCCCCATGCGTTTCAGGAGAATCGGCATAATCGTCGCCATACTGGTCGACACCAGAAAGGCAATGAGCAGAGAAGTTCCAACGACCATGCCTAAAAACCCTTGATGCAAGACCCATCCAACCAGTGTCAAGGTCGCACCACAAGCCAATCCCATGACCAAGCCGATCTTTACTTCGCGAAAGAAGACCGGCCATACATGGGTGAGCTCCACCGTGCCGGTGGCCAACCCTCGAATAATCAGCGTTGAAGACTGCAATCCGACATTGCCGCCCATTGCTGCAATCACGGGAATAAAACTCACAATCGCCACGACCTCTTGGATGGTATAGCGGAAATACCAGAGAATTGCGCCGGACAAGAGGCTGCCGATGAGATTCGTGAAGAGCCACGGGAGTCGTAGCTTCGCCGAACCAAAGCTCGACGATTTCGAAGTCGAATCCTCTTCGATCGCCCCGGCCATCTTCAACATATCTTCGGTCGCTTCTTCCCGAATAACGTCGACGACGTCGTCAACGGTAATGATGCCCACGAGCTTGCTGTCCCGCTCGACGACAGGAATGGCCAGCAGGTTATAGCTGGCCACTTGGCGAGCAACCTCTTCTTGGTCCATATCGATCGCAACGCTCATGACCTCACGGGTCATAATGTTCTTGAGTGGCGTCGTCGGAGGAACTGTGAGGAGCTGCCGGAGTGAAAGAACACCGACTAGATGATCATCTTTATCCGTCACATAGATATAGAACACCATTTCCGCATCAGTCACCTGTTGCAACCGGCGAATAGCCTCCTGTGCTGTCGCATCCTCCGCCAAGGAAAAGAATTCCGTGGTCATGATTGCGCCAGCCGTATCCTTGGGATATTTCAGGATGTCAGCGACTTCGGTCGAATCCTCGGCCTTCATTAAGGCAAGAATTTCCTTACTGCGATCTTCGGGGAGACATCCAAGGATATAGGCCACATCGTCTGGGCCAAGATCCTTCAAGAGCCACGCGATATCAGAATGGAGCAGATCTGCGACCACCTGTTGAATACTTTCGCCGTCAAGCTCACTGAGGACCTGGCCCCGTTTGCCTTCGCCTCGTACCAGCTCGAATATTTCTCGCTTTTCTTTGGGCGACGAGAGATGGGTGATCGCCTTCGCGATATCAGCAGGGTGCATGCGCCCCAGCATTTTTGAGAGGTTGGTGATCGCTCCTCGACGCAGCAACTTCTGGACAGATTGAATCACAATGTCGGACTTGGTCTGACCACGATCTGCCTGATCACGCAACATCTCTCGCATCCCATCGCGCTCAGACCCGCGAGAGCGCTGGTCTGCAATACGTGGCTCTATCGGTCCGCCGGCTGGCTGCATACTCCGTTAGTACCCCAACTCCACCAATGTCTGCTCATTCTCACGCCAGGACTTCCTGACTTTCACCCATAGCTCTAGAAACACTTTCATGCCGAATAATCGTTCCATATCTACTCGCGCTTTGAGTCCCGATCACTTTCAATCGCTCTCCCTGCCTTCCGATCAAGATTTCCCTTCTGCGTTTCGCGTTCAACCAGGATCGTAGCTTGTATCTTGGCCAGCTTACCCTCT
>JAAUPT010000327.1 GCA_012032965.1 Nitrospira sp. | reverse complement strand
GGAGATTCGAGGAGACGAATGAACGTCAGTCTTTTCATGAGATTTGCATTGTTATCCTTGAGGTGGATCGAAGGACTCGTGGCTATGGCGATGGTGGCTGGTCGTGGTTTTGGCGATGGCTTTGGGTATGGCAAGGGCAGGGGCAATGGCATTGGCTATGGCAATGGCCGTGGCTTGGGCCATGGCGATGGTGCTGGCTCTGGCTGGGGCGAAGGCGAAGACGATGGCTATGGATATGGGGGTGGCTGGGGCACCGGCTATGGTAATGGCATGGGCGACGGCTTTAGCGAAAGGCGAAGGAGCGAAAGGTTGGGAGAAGAGAAGAAGACTTCCTATTCTTTTGCTACTTGAGATTAGGGGACCCTGAGCATGGTGGTCTATGTCCAGGAGTTATTTTCACGAAGGGGTATTGACTTTGAGTGATATATGGACTAAGGTAGCGCTGATGCCCAACTTCGCTGACATTCCTCTTTTCCCACGGGCCCACTATGAGATAGATGTGGGATGGCAATATGTTGAGATGGCTCTCAAAGAGTGGGATGGAGATAACTCTCTACTTGTTCTAGATCCTGACTATCAGCGGGCGCATGTTTGGACCCGAGAACAACAGATTGCGTATGTGGAATATTCGCTCCGAGGAGGAGAGGTAGGACGTTCCATCGTGTGGAATTGCCCCTCATGGGGGTATCGATTTGATGCCCCCATTGAGCTTGTAGACGGAAAACAACGTCTTGAGGCGGTGCGCTCATTCATGCGTGGGGATTTGCCTGCATTTGGACATTATTATCCGGAATGGAAAGGGCAAATGCGAGGAGTAGTTGCAGGACTTAAATTCCGAGTTTGTTCCCTCGAAACTCGTGAAGAGGTGTTGCAGCTTTATCTCAACATCAATGCCGGTGGGACTCCCCATACCGCGGAAGAACTTGACCGAGTTCGAAACATGCTTAAGGATTGCAAGGGGTAATCTTTAAGGGTATCAGGCTACAGAGAAACTTACGAAACCGTTTGAAGGAGATAGAAATGACTCAAGACGAAATTATGGACCTATTCAATGAAGGAACTCGAACCAGGATTCAGCAGGAGACTTCCTGGGCAGATGAGGACACCTGGATTCTAGGTCCTGGGCTCAAGGCGGTATACGTACAACGTACGCACACGTTTGTTGTGTATCAACGAGGAACTACTCTTGGCACCGTAAGCCTTGACCTGTTTTTGCCCAAAAAGAAGAGAAAGTAATCTCAAAGGAGATTGATGCGCCCAGATATGAACAAACTCTTGTGTCTTCGTGGACGTGTCCGATCGAAGGACCGATACGGGGATCGTCTCACTTCTTCTGGTCATTTTAATCCCGACTCCGAGGACACCCTCCTTAAGGAGAAAATGGGACGATTTTGGTGTGGAGGTGGTACCAAGGAGTTTGGAGAATATCTGAACCCGTTTCGTCGATGGCTCAACAAACAAGTGGGTCGACCTTGGGACAAAGTCTACTCAGAGTTGTGTGAGGTCGCAAGGAAGGACAATGCGGTTCAACAACACGCCCATCAACACCTCTGGAGTTGGGTTGAGCGTCACGCTCTAGTGACTGAACAAGGAATGTTCTACGAGAGGTATGGAAAACGGGATGAGCTCCGGAATGGGGATCTTTATATTCACCCGGTAACCGGGTTACTGTCCCGGTACTGCAAAAAGGCAAACCCATCGAAGGCTGCCATCAGGACGATTCTTCAGTTGGAGGGGACCAACACGTACTTTGTTCAGCAGAGTGGTATTTGGTACCGGGTGGACTATTCACGTGCACTTCAATCCAGGGATTTTGAAGGTGAGTTTGGGAATCCGGCAAACCTCGTTTACCAGAGAACTCTTCAACAGATCGAGAAATTTGTCCAGGACTCTGACGGACATTGGAGAAGGATTTGGAAGGATAACCCGCATTACCTTACTTATGTCAAGAAGCAGCTCTCTACCAAAGAGCATCAAAGAGCGGAAGTTGACGAACGCGTCTTGACACGATATGTCTTTCGGGGTTATACTGGTAAATGGCCATGGCAGCACACCACAACTCAGAAACAGTTAGCGTATTTGGGATCTATGGTGCGACAGGCGCCCGCTACCTTGTTGTCTCGAAGGAGTACGAGGAGAGTTTGGAGGATGACCATGAATTCTGGGGGAACTTCAATAAAGTCCCCCCAGAAGAAATTTTAGGGTCAATAGACATTTCGGAGGAAGGGATTGTGACTTGGTCGGTTGTGGGTCCTAAGTACGAGGATATGTACCCTTACGTGCGATGGACTCTTTATCCGAAACCGAGCCTTATCCCCTATGACTTCTCAAGCGGAGATCCCGAATTGCGTAGAGTGCGGAGCTTGCTGCGTAGACCCGTGTCCGGATGATTCTGGGACTTACGTGGATGTAACCGTTGCGGATCTCAAACGGTTGGGTAAGAAGAATGCCAAGCATGTCAAGGAGTTGAATGGTCGTCATGGGGAAGAACGTGAAGCCTTGATGGCGATCCGTTCCGTGCACCAAGATGGCGGTACCAGATGTGTGTTCCTCGAAGGAGAAGTGGGAAAGTCCGTAGCCTGCAAGGTCTACGACAAACGTCCTGCAGTCTGTTCCAAGTTCAAGCCGGGGAGCCGTTCTTGTCGGGTGGCTAGGTCTGAGTTCTTACTAGATGGAGAGCAACAGGTCTGACCCGCTATGTCCAGGAAGTTTTTACGAAGGGGCTTGACAAGGGAACTTTTTTCATGTAGCTTAGTTTTGCAGACATCCTTGGGGAATAGAGTCTATTCCCCAAGGATTATGAAGTCGTGAACGACCCTGCGAAGGACAAAGGCCACGTTTTCGTTGGGGAGGAAATCGGCGTTAGTAGGGTATTTGGAGTGGCATCCTGATATCTTCTCTAATCTGGTAGAGCAGTGAGATCAGTGCTATGTTCTATCAGTGGCTCTTGAGAAAGAGCTCCTACAACACTGGCGCAAGAATAGACATGGACACCTATCTTGTGATTGCGTCCCAGGACTTGGTTGCCAGCCAGGTCCCTGTTTTTTTGATGCCTGCGAACTTTTTTGTCCAGGAGTTCTTTTCACGAAGAGGGCTTGACAAGGTATGACCTGGGAACTATACTCTGAGTATGGTCAACACGGAGATCAAGTCCCTAGCTTCTAAGATGCCCACCAAGTATCTCCGCGACTTTTTCGCGGAGAAGGACATTCCCGAGAAGACTTTTGAGGTGGAGGGTCCCGAGTGGGGGAACAACTTCATCCCCAACACGGTGGTGGTGGAGCACATCACTCTTTGTAAGGCTGAGGAGGCCAAGCAGATCGAAGGGGTTCTCCGGCGAATCGATTTTGTTAATGGGGACGTGAATCACTTCCTTGCGCATTTGGCACAGGCACTGGCTAAGTAATCCGGAGAACCAAAGCATGAAACCACGAACTGGGATTTGTACTGTTGAAGCCTTTTGGGATGCCGTTGCCGAGATTGGCTGGGGCA
>JAAUPT010000326.1 GCA_012032965.1 Nitrospira sp. | reverse complement strand
TCATTCCGGGCCGTGTTCAACGACATTCGGACGGACAGGATTCCGGATGGGATTGTTTTTAACCCGAGTCGAATTCGAAGGGTACCAACGGTTTGTCCTAGGTGCGAGTGTGATCCTCTGTGTCGCAGCGTGGTTTCGATGGTGGAGTGGGGATCCAATGGTAGCAGTCGGACGCAGTGAGATCATCGTGCTCGTTGTGATGGTGCTGATCGCGGGGCTCGTTATCGCGGTGTTGCATCCACATGCTGCGGAGCTTCAAGCGCAGGCGTTCGCGACAAAGGATGAGACGGCAAAGAAAGCGGCACTGGAGAGCTTCTTTCGTGTTCTCATACCGATCAGATCGTTGTATATGCTCAACCTTGTCTTGGGACTGATGCTTATCGGTATCAAGGCGAAACGGTCGCTCGATCAGGGCGAACAAGGGGTATGAAAAAGGCGTTGTTGGCACTGGCAGACGGGACGGTATTCGAAGGCCGTGCGCTTGGCTATGTAGGGGAGACGGTCGGCGAAGTCGTCTTTAACACGGCCATGACAGGCTATCAAGAGGTACTGACTGATCCATCGTACAAGGGGCAAATCATCACGATGACGTGCCCTCACATCGGTAATTACGGCGTGACGCCGGAAGATATGGAGTCTCGCGGGTTATGGGCTGAGGGCTTCGTCGTATTGGAGGCCAGTCGCCTGATCAGTAATTGGCGAAGTAAACAGACGATTCAGGAAATGCTAACGGAGGCACAGGTCGTCGCGATCGAAGGAATCGATACGAGAGCCTTGACGAGACACTTACGGGAGCACGGGTCGCAACAGGGAATCATTACGCATGTCGATTTGAATCATGATCGAGCGATCGGTCGAGCCAAGCAAGCACCCAGCATCATTGGACGAGACTTGGTCACCGAGGTCTCCTGCGCGCGTCCATACGAATGGACGACGGGATCAGGCGAGTGGATTCTGGGGCAGGCGACAACCGGACGGGATTATGGACGGTCGGCCCGGTGGCGCGTCGTGGCCTACGACTTTGGGATCAAGCATAATATTCTGAGGCGATTGGTGGATGTCGGTTGTCAGGTGACGGTTGTGCCTGCTGGAACATCTGCCGCAGAGGTCGAGGCACTGCAACCGGACGGTATCTTTCTCTCCAACGGCCCGGGTGATCCGGAAGGAGTTCCCTATGCGGTTAAGGCCGTGGAGGAGCTGATTGAACGGTATCCAATCTTCGGTATTTGTTTAGGCCATCAGATTCTGTGCTTGGCCTTCGGCCTCAAAACGTACAAGTTGAAATTCGGTCATCATGGGGCCAACCATCCTGTGATGGATCTCCGTTCGAGAAAGGTTGAAATTACCTCGCAGAATCATAACTTCGCCGTACAGGGTCCTGCGCCTCTTCGCGAAGTGCCGAAGGCACCACCGGTGATCGAGACACGCTATGGGAAGCTATCGCTCACCCATGTCAGCCTGAATGATTACTCGATAGAAGGGATGGCGTGCATGAACCATCCGGTGTTCTCCGTGCAGTACCACCCGGAGGCGGCACCAGGGCCTCATGATGCTACCTACTTGTTTGAAGAATTCGTGCGACTTATGGAGAAACAACATGCGTAATTGGTTTGTTATGGCCGTCATCGGAATCTGTTTGTCTGGCTGCACGTTCAACTTTCCACTGTTCCCTGGCCCGGGGCCCCTGCAAGAAGCACAGGTCGATGGGACGGGAAAGGCAAAGGTCTTGCTGATCGAAATTTCTGGAGTGATCAGTTCTCAAGAGAAGGAAGGATTCCGGCCTTCGACCAGTATGATTGCAAGCATAAAGGAACAGCTGACGCGGGCCTCAAAGGATGAACAGGTCAAAGCGATCGTACTTCGCATCAATACGCCAGGTGGCACGGTCACGGCATCGGATATTATTTATCATGAACTTAAGACGTTCAAAGCCGCGCGAAAAGTCCCCATCATCGCATCGATCATGGATATAGGGACATCCGGGGGATATTATATCGCCGCCGCAGCGGATACCGTTCTTGCCCACCCATCTTCCGTGACCGGCAGCATCGGTGTCATCATGCTTACGGTCAATGCCAAAGGGTTGTTGGAAAAGATCGGAGTGGAGGCGACGGCGGTCACATCAGGCCCGCGGAAGGATATGGGCTCGCCCTTTCGCACCATGACGATGGAAGAACGAGCCATTTTCCAAGGACTCATCGATTCATTTTATCAACGATTCTTGAATATCGTGCAGGAAGGCCGTTCCAACTTACAGATGGAGCAGATCAAACGATTGGCCGATGGACGAATCTACACCGGCGAGCAAGCCAAAACGGCTGGCTTAGTCGATGAGATCGGCTATCTTGAAGATGCGGTTGAGTTGGCCAAGAAGAAAGCAGGACTGACAGAAGCCCGCGTCGTGACCTATCAGCGTCCCGGCGAATACTCCAACAACGTCTATTCACGACTTCTGGCACCCGGCGTGCTGGCAGGTCTTGCCGACTTCGATCTGGCGTCATTCGTCAGAGGAGGGACGCCACAGTTCATGTATCTCTGGATGCCATAGTGAAGGCACGGCGCCGATCTCTATGAATGGTAATATAATGAGGATTGGCTGCGATCCAGAGAATCGAAATGGGACAGGGGACAGATCAGAAGATCGATACGTTGTACTCAACCCCCATCGGGGCGTCGGGCCTTGTTGCAACACGGGGTCCGAGGGCTGGTTGGCTTGAGCTGGCTCTTCAGCATAGCGACCGTCGGTGGAGTGGTCTCAACGCTGACGGGATGCGTGCGAGCGCCGGGCACGGCGAGAGATCAATTTATTTACATCTCCGAAGAGAAAGAAATTGCAATGGGGATCGGTGCGTACCGTGAGTTACTGCGCAAGGCGCCTGTCAGTGACGATTTAGCGTTGAATGAGATGGTCAATCGGGTCGGGAGACGCATCGCAGCAGTCGCAAACAAACCGGAATATCAGTGGGAATTTGCCATTATCAAGGACGATCGCACCATCAACGCGTTCGCATTACCGGGCGGAAAGGTGGCGATCTTCACAGGGATCTTGAAGATGACCAAGAACGAGGACGGCTTGGCGACCGTGATCGGGCATGAGGTGGCGCACGCGCTTCAGCGTCATGGAGCCGAGCGATACAGCCGGAGCATCCTCGAAATGATCGGGCAAGTCGGCGCGCTTGCAGCCGGTGCCGCAGTCGGTCGTCCGGATGCCGCGATGGCTGCGATGAGCGCTTATGGGGTGGGAGTCTCCTTGCCGTTCGGCCGAAAACAAGAGTCTGAAGCAGACTACATCGGCCTCAAGCTGATGGCGCAGGCCGGCTATGATCCTCGAGAAGCGGTCCCATTTTGGGAGCGGATGAGTGGATGTCCCAGGCAAATGATCAATAAGGTCTGTTTCCGGTCACAGCATAATATCCCGGAGTTTCTTTCCACCCACCCTTCCGATATCGCGCGCATCAACCAAATTGAAGCCTGGATTCCTGAAGCATTGAAGCACTACGATGCG
>JAAUPT010000325.1 GCA_012032965.1 Nitrospira sp. | reverse complement strand
AAATCCACATTCTAACGTAACATTTCTAATTTTCTATTTTTGAACATACAGCTGTAAGTTAGGAATCGCGGCAATCTTTCGAGCTTAATTTAATTTGGATTAAACTATCGTGATATTCGAAAGATGAACAATGGACCATAGCATCTCTTAAACAGAATCCTAATACTTTTTAATACTCATTCAATGTGCTGACATTGCAACATTCGCACCTATCATGTTTGATTTAGAGGTGACTGTTGCACTTTGTGTTGAATATGCGAGGGGTGACTTGATCACTACAATGGTACCTGCTCTTCCTATTTGTCCAGAAGTTCTTTTCGGTTTCCTAGAGCGGACTCTAGATAAGTGCGTTCTTGTTCCGTGATTCGAGGATGTTGATCTCGGTTTCCGATTAAGATTGAACGGGAATCGCTGTCTTTATGTGTCAACAGCATCTGTTTATCATATAGGCTCAGCCAGTACAGGCAAGGAAAGTGCCTTCTCGGTTTATCATGGATACCGGAATCTCATATGGACCTTTCACAAGAACATGCCTCTACTCTTGCTGGTGATCTATCTTCCCATTCATATTGGCATGCTGTTTTTTATGTTAGTTCAATATTCCCGCCGTAAAAAAGGAGCCGTATTCTTTCGTGCAATTATGGACAGCGTCAAGGGGTTTCCCGTCATTATGAGAAAGCGTCGAATAGTGCAAAATAATAAAAAAACGTCAATACAGAGTATTTGGCAAAGCAATGGCTGTAGGCATTCCTGAACCATTTCAAGCATATCTCTTGAGAATGAGAAAAAAACAAAAGGACAGATAGATTTGATGCTGGGAAAACGAATACCTATACTATTGATCGCAATATGGATCGCACTTTGGATCCTTCCCTGGGCCGCATGGCTTGACCCCATCCCCTGGCTCAGGCTTGGGGTTGCAATGGTTATTTTCACCGCTCCAGGTATGACCTTCAGCCTGCTCCTGCTCCGAGACCAGTTCGACCTGCCCACTCACTTTGTCAGCGGATTGTCACTCTCTACTCTGGCGGTCAGCTCTCTGGGTCTGTTTGGGCGCGTTCTCAATCTGCCTTTTGCCTTCATCGAACCATCCGTTTTCACCATCGGCCTGATCGCACTGATCATACTGACGCTTCGCACCTCTCCCGACCAGAGACTGTACAAACCCAGCAACTCCTCATACCCAAGCATGGTATTGCTCTCCATCATGCTTATCGCAGGCAGTGTCATGGGTACCTGGTACAGATTCGGGGGAGATAGTTGGAGCTATCTGGCTTATCTGACCAACTGGCAACAGGCAGAAGCGCTCAATTTTCGTAATGTGCTCTTCCTGCCATTGTTCCGTGATTCGATCCGTTTCTGGTTCGCGATGCATCCCATGGTGCAGGCTCTGCTTGCGGATCTGAGCGGTTTGCACGGCATATTGCTGCTCGGGTATTACCTCGGTCCTGTTCTCGTTCCCATCGCCACCCTCGCCGCCTACTGCCTGTACAAGGAACTGCTCCGATCAGATCGACAAGCCGTCTTTGCCATCCTCATCCAACTCACTTTCCTTTATCTACTGCCAGATGGTTTTCAACCGGGTGCATCTCTTTTCCAGCGTATGCCACAAGATAAAGCCTTTGCGGCATTTATCTTGGCGCCGGTATTCTTTCTCGGCATAAGGCTCATACTGCAGAATCTCACTCCTCGTAATCTGTGGTTTGCCTTTCTTGCCGGAGCCAGCCTGACCTTGACCCATCCGATCATTCTGGCTTACAGCGTCTTCATTGCCGGTATATACGCCGCCATCATTACCCTGACTCGCAGAGACTTCAAGACCTTCAGCATCATCCTCCTCATACTGGCTGTCATCATTGCACCCATCGCCGCCCTCAGATTCGTTGATGACCCGGAAATGGGTACAAACTTCGCCTTCGATCTCGATGCAGCTCTAGATCTAAAAAGAACAGAAGACAGGGTATCTTATATTGAAGGAACACCGTTCTACGGTTTCAATCTGCAGATCATCGAGATCCTCACCAATACGAACACTCCATCCATATGGCAGACTTTCTTTTCACAGTCTTACCTCTGGATGCTCTTCGCAAGTTTCATCTGGTCCATCTTCAACTTCAGAAAGAAAAATGACCTGGCTCCCTTCATCACCGCTTCCGCTCTCCTGGTCCTGTTATGTGCGATCCCTTACACAGGCTGGCTGGTCGGATACTTCGTTGCCGCCAGAATGTTATTAAGGTCCACCTGGCTGTTTCCCATCGGACTGGCTGGCATGGTCTTGATAACAGAATTGCTGGGATCAATTCCAACAAAGTCATCGACCAGCGAGCGTTTCGTTCATACCATCCAACGCTCCCTGCAGGGGTTCATTCTGCTCCTGTGCACCATCCTGATCGTCCACTTCACCACTCACCACTATGCACCTCGCTGGCAGGAGTTTACAAAACTCTCAGAGTACAAGACCCAACTCGAAGAGTTCACATCCCTTGCCCGCCACATCGACAGGAATATAAGCGAGCCTTCCATCTTCCTGGCCTCATCCATTGACCTGACAAACTACCTGCCCGGCCTCTCCTCCAAAGCCAAGGTCGTCTATTTCCGTCACATTTCTTTTACACCTTACTCGATCGATTCGAAGAAGGCCTTCAAGAAGGATCTCAAAAATGTCTTTTCTGTCAGTGAATCTGTCTCGCTCCAAAAGCGCTTGCGCATCCTTCAGAAGTACGAAGTTCAATATGTCCTGCTCGACAGGCTGTCTCAGGTAAAGTATTACAATGACTATCCGGACCTCTTCGATATCCAACCTGTTGGTTCGTTTTGGATTATGACAGTTAGACAATAATCCCTAGAGAATTGTGTAAAATATCCTGGGCAAATAATTTCTATGCCAGACAATAGGAGCCTGCCTTTACCACGCTGTCTCTTACATCGGGCATTCAATTTTATAAAAAGAAGGGTAAGATAGGTTATATGGATATTAGTATTATTATCCCGGCCTTTCATGAAGAGCAGGTTATCGCATCTGTCGTTGAAAAGATTCACGGGGTCATGTCTGCTTTGAGTGTTCCATACGAGATATTGGTAATTAACGATGGTTCACAGGATAATACTGCGCGTCAAGCTGAGCAAGCCGGCGCCAGGGTTGTTTCCCATCCATATAATATCGGGAATGGCGCCGCCGCCAAAACAAAGAACAGTCCAACCAGCAGTACTACCGCCGCAGACACCAGGAACCACACGTTGAAACGAGGCCTCCCAATGTCTCGAGGATGCCGCCGCCAGCGGCCGGCTTCGCCGTTGCAGGGCGCCTGGCAGGTTTTCGGTCCTCGGCGGCCGACGCATCGGCCTTGACCGACTCCGCAGGCTGCCCTTCGCTGGCAAGCGGCGGCAGCACGTCGCCTTCCGGGCAGCCGGAGGAACATCCTCAGGAACCGCCGCCGCGCCGCCCTCGAGCTGGCTGAGCCGATCCTGCAGGGCCTTCAATTGACCATCCTTGAGACTGAGCAGCCGCTCCTTCT
>JAAUPT010000324.1 GCA_012032965.1 Nitrospira sp. | reverse complement strand
GCGATCGCAGACCACATCTTGGATTTCAACCCAAGAATCTTTGCGACTTGATCCCGCTCTGCGAAAGGCAGATAGATGGTGTTTGCCAAGCAAAGGCGTGAGAGCCGCTTTCATCCTCTGAATATCGAGTGGCTCATAGTAATAGTGCCAAACGTAGGGATTCAGAAAAAGATTGGGACGTGCTTCGGTAAATAAGGTATATCGGTATCTTCGATAGGTTGCTGAATACTGAGCATGCCAAGTCGAAGGAACTTCCGCTGAAGCACGGATTAAAACGTCATCGCCCAAACGAGAGTTGAGCACGTTGGCCCAACGATGGGCTGGAATTGGCGCAGTCGTTGTAAAGTGAGCCACTTGGGCAGAGGCGTGAACCCCTGTATCGGTTCGGCCTGCGCCATGCAGGGTTACTTTCTCATGGACAACTGAGGCAATCGCTTGTTCAATCTCCTCCTGGACAGAACGTTGATGGGACTGTCGCTGCCAACCATGAAAATGAGTTCCGAGATATTGGATAACCAGGGCAACTCTTTTTCCTGATCAGTGAGAGGAACGGACATGAACGCAGACTCTCAACAATTAAGCGAGTTCAATAATAGCCATTTCCGCATTGTCGCCACGACGAGGCACAGTGCGGATAATACGAGTGTAGCCACCATTACGGCTGCCATATCGCTCTTGAGCTTGCGCAAATAGAGCATGAACAAGCTGCTTGTCGTACATATATCCCAATGCACGACGGCGAGCAGTCAAAGATCCATCCTTTGCAAGGGTGACCATATGCTCTACTTCAGAACGAACTGCCTTTGCACGAGTTTTAGTGGTAACCACACGACCATGGCGAATCAACTCAGTGGTTAAAGCTCTGAGCAGGGCTTTTCGTTGATCCGCAGGTTTTCCTAGTTGGGCTACACGACGACGATGACGCATGATGACACTCTAAATTGAAACAAATCTAAACAATAAAAATGGGAGCAACCTAGAGATTACCCCACATATCGATCTAAGAACTCTTAGACTTTTCGGACTGCATGGTGATACCCAAGTTATCCTGAAGGGCTTGAATCACTTCTTCTGCGGACTTCGCCCCGAAGTTCTTGATTTCAAGCAAGTCCTCTTGGCTATATTCCAAGAGGTCTGCCACGCTGTTGATTTGCGCACGCTTCAGACAGTTGTAAGCACGAACCGAAAGATTGAGACCTTCAATTGGAATTTGATTGTTCTCATCCTCTTCCTCCGCTTCAAGCTCTTCCACTGGCGTGAAGGTCACATCCTTCAGTGGATTAAATAGATCCACAAGGATAGTGGCAGCCTGACCTAGCGCTTCTTGAGGGGTCAAACTGCCATTAGTCCAAACTTCAAGGATGAGTCTGTCCTTATCCCCCACACCAGAAACACGGAGATCTTCAACGGTGTAGTTCACCTTATTGACCGGCATAAAAACCGAGTCGATTTGCATGAAGTCAAGGGCAGCTCCCTCATCACGAGTGCGGTCAACCGGTTGATATCCTTTACCCTGCTCCACTTTGATTTCCATTTCCAAGGCTGCATCCGCGGATAAAGTGGCGACATACTGCTCAGGATTAATCGCTTCCACTTCTGGAGAAAGTTCAAAATCCCCAGATGTCACAGTAAGAGGGCCTCGGACAAACAAACGCCCAATCTGAGGCTCTGCACTATGACTGCGCAAAATGACCTGCTTTAAGTTCAGAAGAATATCCAAAACATCTTCACGAACACCTGGAATTGTTGCGAATTCATGGGTGACGCCAGCAATTCTAACGGACGTAATTGCAGAACCTTTGAGATTGGGCGAGTAACACCCTGCGCAAGGCATTACCCACGGTCAATCCTTGACCTCGATCCAAAGGTTCAAAAACAAACTTGCCGTATTGACTAAAATCGTTGTCAACAACGGATTCTACACATTCAACCTGAAAATGCCCCACTGAAGCCCTCCCTCGTTGCTATCCTTAATCGATCACCGGCGTTTTAACGCCAGAAAGAGCGGCTAAGATAGCCACTCTTAAAATTCTAAAAATATTAGGTGTGAAACCTATACTCGGCGACGCTTGGGTGGACGGCAACCATTATGGGGAATGGGCGTCACGTCACGAATTAAAGTAATTTCAAGGCCAGCACCTTGAAGTGCACGAATCGCAGTTTCACGACCCGCACCTGGACCACTCACCATCACTTCGATCTGGCGCATTCCCTGATCCATCGCGCGACGAGCGGCACTTTCCGATGCAGTTTGAGCTGCAAAAGGCGTACCTTTTTGGCTCCTTTGAACCGCTAGAACCAGCGGAAGCCCAAGAAATCACTTCACCACGAGTGTCAGAAATCGTCACGATGGTGTTATTGAATGTGGATTGAATATGAGCTACACCACTGGGAACATTACGCTTTGTTTTTCTCCCACTGGAACGCTTTGATGATTGTGCCATACCAAATTAATGATGAATATCTACAGTCTCTTGAAATAAATGAGGCAAACTGCCTATGAAAGCCTTACTTCTTGGGAGGCTTTTTCTTTCCCGCTACCGTACGACGAGCGCTGCGTCGAGTCCTTGAATTGGTTCGGGTCCGTTGACCACGCACGGGTAAGCCCGGCGCGATGACGACGGCACGATCACGGTGGACAACATCGAGCCCCACATCGCGCGGGGATCCGCGGGGCCTCCCGTGGACGACGCGGTCGACCTCACGTCGAGGGTCCACGCCATCGAGGTCCGGGAGATCCGTAAGGCGCTCAGGGAGGCCCATGGCAACAAGAGCCGGGCGGCCTCCTTCCTCGGGATCTCCCGCTTTGCTCTGAACCGCAAGATGGAAAAATACGGCCTGGACCCCAAAGGCGAGCCCGCCTGACCGCCTTTCCCAACACCGGGGACGCCGAGCGATGAGGACGACTGTCACGATTCTCTTGATGCTCGTCTTCGCGACGACGGGCTCTCGCTTCGCCGGCAAGGTTCCACCGATGCCAAGTTGCGCGAGCGAGTGCGCGGTTTGCATCGTGTTGCGGGCAGCGTCGGGTACGACGCCCAACACTTGCTGGGCGTACAGCTTGGTGATGCGCTGGGACAGGGCCCGCGAGCGCCCGCGCGGTTGATGGCCACAGATGCGGAAATCTGTGCCTGCGCCCCAAGCGACAAGGGAGACAAGGCAGCCAAGACGGTGATGTTGATAGCAGCTCGACGGCTGATGGGCATGTGACAACTCCTCAAATACAGCGAGTGGAAATGCACTCGGGTTGGGAATGTAGTCCAGTTCTTTGCATTAAAAAAACGGTTGTGCAACCCCTCGTTGGGTAGGCTTGTTACATTTACTTGCATTTTTTTGATGCCGCCAAACCCTTCGGTGTACGCCTTGTTTGGAGGGCTGCGCCACCCTAAAAGGGGTGGTCGTCACGCATTCAATTCAGGCGTCAAAAGATATGTTGCATGGCCCAGGGCGCACGACGGGTGCTGCACGCCGGTCAGACCACCACCCCGTGCGCTGCGGACACCTGTGCGTTGCCAGCACCC
>JAAUPT010000323.1 GCA_012032965.1 Nitrospira sp. | reverse complement strand
CCCAAGATTTCCACTTGAAGGAGATCTCGACCGAAGACACGACGAGTGGGCTCATCCGGATGAACCGCCGTTTGGTGAGAAACGATAGTCCCCATCGGAAGCTTCGAAAGGATCCCCACATCGATCAGTCGCTGGTCATTGCCCTCGACGAGGGCGATATGTGGGTAGAGATTCCCCAGATGCTCCCGGTTGAACTGCTTGAGGATTTCGATATGTTCAACTTCCTGAACAGCGAGAACATCAGCGTTCATGACCTCTGTGATTCGCATGGCGATCTCGCTAGTTGCGGTTGAATCCTTAGCCCGCACCAAGCGTCCCATAAACGTGCGTGCTGTAAATTGGTTCTGGTCAAACGTGAGCGCAATGCCACCCGCTCCTTCGCTGGGAATGGACCCGATCTCTCCTTGGAAATTGAAACGCGAAAAGAGATTGTTGAGATTAAAGGTTGCTACTCGAATCATCATGGTTCCTCCATCCTCTGGGCTTGTTGAATTGGCCCTCGATACAAAAATTCTCGGTACACCTCTTTCTCACGATTTTCGAGTGGGTCCTGATCTAGACCATTGAGACAGTTCACACTGCAAATTGCTATGCAATGAGCGGACCCCTGACCTTCCCCCCAACCACAATCCTCTTCTTCTGTTGATTTACAGCGTTCTGCTACTGGCTATCTGCGCAGGGATGTATCTAGGCCGATACGGTTGAATCTCATTCGATACAGTGACAGCGGGGAGAGCAAAACACGGATGGCAGGTACATCGACGCGTGGGAGTGTGTATTGAAGACCTGAGGCGAGGGTAGACTCGAGAAAAACTCTCGGTACCTTTTCTTTCGATCAAGCATGAGACTGTGGCTCTTCTGCACATAACAAGATGTGACCTCGATTCAGGAGCCTCTGAGATGGGCGGTACCTTTGTTAGGGCTGGGCGTCATGGCACAGTACCTATCCTCACTCTTACTGGCATGTGGTCGCTGTATTTTAGCCATGTATGACTTTCACCTATCTCGATGGTCGAGGATGGTAGGAGGTTCTTTGGAATGAAGGCGTAATCGATATGGTAGGGCTTCTTTAGATTCCGCTGTAGGAAGAGCGTGGCGTCTCGCTCCTTTCCTTGCGGCACCGACTTAGCGTGGTGATACAGACTTTCCAAGCCGATATTCGATAGCTGCTGCACAACGCTTGCATGACTTGCTGCGGCGTGACGTCCATCCCAAATCACATTGCTGTTGAAGTCGCCCATGACGATGGAGATCTCGGTACGGAGTGCTTCTGCATGCAGATTCAAGTACTTCCAAAGCTGGCCGATGTATCTAAAGTCGTAGGCCTCTGTCCGTCGTGTCCAGACGCCAAGAAGTGTCATTGAGCCATCAATCCTGCAGGGGAGAAACGTCTCAAGTCCATTGGCATCCAGCGCAACTGGTTCAAGACGGATATGTGGTTTTGCGAATATGCCTAGCCCGCGGTTCTTATTGTCGCCGATCCAAAGCGAATTCGCACTCCACTCGCGGTATGAGTCACTTGCACTGCGCGTCGGGTCCTCACATTCCTGAACGACGCAGATGTCTGGGAGTAAGTTCTGGAGAAAGGTAAACTTGTTGCGGAGCGCCCCGGCGCAGTTCCAGGATACGACGATCATGACGCTTACTATTAACTGAACCGCTGAGGGTTCCGTGATGAGCTCGCGGTATATCCCATTCTATCTGCGATGCTTCCCTGCTGGAAATATGCGCAATATCTGTCTCATGTCTGCCTTTGTCAAGGCACCACTTGTTGGAATAGGTGGCGAAGCTTGGCGGTGCATACAGATCATACAAGGGCTCGGATACCCTTGTTTCACTTCTTGTGCTTACGATGGATCGCTAGCACCTTGCGCTTCAACGATGAGGGTTCAGAGTCTCTATGACCGCGTCTTTTCATATCCCTCTGCGATCAAGGTCTCCGCTACATTCTGCCCGTTCACGAATACATCGGCGACGAGGCGATCATAGACATCTCGTGCATGGGGAATGATTCGGATCGAGCCGCTACGCAGGAGTTCTTCTAGCCGCTGCTTGGCTGCCGGGCCTGCAAGTTCGCTCATTTCTGGCGTGTCATCCCGCGAAGCCTGATACGTTCGCCTCCAACCCGAATGGTATCTCCATTCCACCGCTCGGACTTGGAGATCGCTTAGGAGTCTCGTCTCTTGCCGTGACCGGGCTCGAAGCGTGGAAAGCCGGGATTGCTTGTGTGCTGACCCTAGTTTGTACCGTCCTTTGGGATAGCGCTGTGGTCGGCTGTCAGGCGGACGTTTGTGTCGAGGTTGTTTGTACGTGGGAAGGCGATTCGATCGGTCATCATTTGGTGATGGATACCAGCAGAGGTCGCATTGTTGCTGCAGAGTCGAGCCAAGATCGGATTTCTGCACGCGCTCAGCATGGGCGGCAGGTAAACATGGAACGAACAAGACCCAACCGACAAGCAAACAAGTGATGATGGTCAGACGCTGCTTCATGTTGTGTGATAACGCACGTGTTGTGCCAGCCTCCGATCGATTGACAATGTTCAAAACCGCATGCTGCAATGCGGTCATGTGTCGAATTGAACTCGTGATGCTTCAGGGAGGTTTACATTTATGGATATGATGGGACGGGTAGGGCTGGTCGAGATTCCAATCTTGATTGCCCCGGATCAAAAGGCCTGGATGGATCGTATGATTAAAGAAGGGAAAATTGCCATCCCGCCAGGCGGAACGCTGGAAAAAGGGTCGCTCTATTCGATGTTTATTCGCATGTTGCTCCATAACGCGATGGAGGAACAAAAGCGGCAAGAAGCGCTAGATGCGGAAGACGAGGATGACGAGTGAGGAAGTGTCCCTCGTAAAGCGGAAGAGGCTTCTGGAGGAACAGCCCTGTATCTGAACAGATACGACTCGTATCTTGTAAGATACAGATACGCGCGTCCTCAAAGATGTCTTTTAGAGCTTCTTGAACGCAGCGTGCGCGGCGCGGATGGTTTTCTCAACGTCCTGTGCACTGTGGACGGTGGAGAGGAAGGCCGCTTCAAACTGGGATGGAGCCAGATACACGCCCTGTTCTAGCATGTGATGAAAAAACTGGCCGTACCGCTTCGTATCAGATTGTTTCGCCGTATTCCAATCCACGACAGGTCCGGATGTAAAGAACGTCGTCAGCATCGACCCGACGCGGGTTTGTGTGACGGGAACCCCGGCCTTTTTTGCTGCCTCGCCAATACCTTTCGCTAGGGCAGAAGATCGTTGCTCCAGCTGCTTGTAAACCCCCTTCACCCGTAACTGCTTGAGCGTGGCTAAGCCTGCGGAGACCGCCAGTGGATTTCCCGAGAGAGTGCCGGCCTGATAGACCGGCCCGACCGGCGCGATCAGATCCATGATCTCTTTGCGCCCACCATACGCGCCAACTGGTAAGCCTCCCCCGATAATCTTGCCCAGCACCGTCAGGTCCGGCGTGATGCCGTAGAGTGCCTGCGCTCCACCATAATTGACGCGAAACCCAGAAATCACTTCAT
>JAAUPT010000322.1 GCA_012032965.1 Nitrospira sp. | reverse complement strand
CACATGCCAAGTCGGCCCAGAGTAGATTCTCATGAAGAAGAACGGGGTCTGCCCCACGGCAAGGCGAACATCCACAGAGCGACCAAAGAAACCGACATCGTGTCGAGTGGGCCTTTGGACGGCAGTGGGAAGGGAAAGATCGACACCGGCATCCGCTTCTTCGACCATATGCTGGAGCTGCTGGCGAAGCATGGGTTTTTTGACCTGACCGTGCAGGCAAAGGGCGACCTCGACATCGACGAACACCACACTGTGGAAGACGTCGGGATCGTCATGGGGAAGGCCCTGCATCAGGCACTGGGTGAAAAGGCCGGTATCAAGCGATTTGGATTTGCCTCAGCCCCGCTCGATGAAACATTGGCCCAGATCACTGTGGATCTTAGTGGCCGACCGTTCTTGGTCTACAACGTGAATTTGCCTGACCGGAGAATCAAAGCGTTCGATCTTGGCTTGTTCGAGGATTTCTTTCAGGCCTTCGTGACCCACGGCGGTCTGAATTTGCACGCCAATCTGCTTTACGGCCGCAACCCCCACCACATCATGGAAGCGATTTTTAAAGCACTTGCTAAGGCTCTCGATCAAGCGACGATGTTCGAGGAACGGCTGTCGGGGAAAGTGCTCTCGACGAAGGGGAGTCTATAGACAGGCGGGATGAGCAGTGTTGATTGCTCGAAGGGGGTAGGCTGTCGCGGCTGCCCCCTTTTTGTTTTACGAATTGGAAGTAGCGAGGTAAGTCCAGTTACTGTATTGTTACGATCCCTTCGGTACAGACGACTATATGATTGCCATCATCGATTACGGAATGGGAAATTTGCGCAGTGTCTCTAAGGCCTTTGAGGCAGTGGGGCACCAGGCGATTGTGACACGCGATGCATCTTCCATTCAGAATGCCAGCCATGTGGTGTTGCCGGGTGTCGGGGCGTTTGGCGAGTGCATGACGCACTTAGAGCAGTATGAATTGATCGAGCCGATCAGAACTGCGATTCAGTCAGGAAAGCCATTTTTGGGAATTTGCCTCGGATTTCAGCTGCTGTTTACGGAGAGCGAGGAATTCGGCAGGCATGAAGGGCTGAACATTTTTCCAGGGAAAGTTCGAGCCTTTTCGAAGGATCGTACCTTGAAGGTTCCACACATGGGCTGGAATCAGGTTCATGTCCAACGGTCTTGTCCACTTTTTGAGGAGATCGCCGATGGGTCGGATTGGTACTTCGTCCACTCTTTTTTCGTAGACCCCCAGGATAAGCAGATCACCGCCACGACGACGACCTACGGGATGCCTTTTACCTCAAGCATTTGGAAGGACAATGTAGTGGCGTGCCAATTCCATCCGGAGAAGAGTCAGGCGGTCGGGTTGCAATTGATGAAGAATTTTGGAGCATGGAAGTGAAGGTGCCAGGCAGACAGTTCCGCACAATCCTGGTGATCAGTGCTGTTGTGACCGCAAGTATTGCGACAGGCTGCAGCGGTGCAAAAGTGGCGATAAAGTCGGCTCCTGAGCTGTCCCGATACCAGATTCGTTCCATTGCCCTCCTGCCGTTTACATCGGTTGCGACACCTCAAGCCCGAGACAATGACGATTTCTTTCTTCCGGTTCCTGATAGTGTCCGTCGGTCCGCTATCTCTATGGGAATTCCACCAGAAGCGGACTCCCTTCCGAGGAAGACTCTGGTGGTGCCTGGATATGCGGCCGAAAAAGTAACAGGGTTGTTCTGGGGGCATCTTCAGGACTGGAAAGGCATTCGTGTGCTGTCTCCAGGTGAATCAGCTCGAGTCATTATAGGAAATGGTGACTCAACGGAAGGAAGACCGGAGAAAGCCGCGGCGGAAATCGCCAAACGGCTCAACGTGGACGCTGCCTTGGTTGGTCTTGTATCGGCATACCAGGAACGTGTCGGCAGTCGACTGGGGGCGAGTCCTTCGGCGACAGTTGGGTTCGAGGCCAAGGTAGTGGCGGCGGACGGGCAAGTGCTTTGGATTGGGAGATACTATGAACGGCAGCGGCCTATGACCGAAGACCTTATCGGATTCTTGCAACGATGGGCATTTGTGACGGCGGGGGAACTGGCAGAATACGGCGTCGACGAAGTATTAAAAGAATTTCCGTTTGGGAGGGGAGAGGGGCAGTAAGGTGTTGGTCATTCCTGCCATTGATTTGAAGGATGGGCGTTGTGTCAGGCTACGCCAGGGCGATATGGCGGCCGAGACTGTCTATTCTGGCGATGTGGCGGAAGTCGCACGCAACTGGCAACAGAGTGGAGCGATCTTGATCCACGTTGTGGATTTGAACGGAGCCGTCGAGGGTGAGCCTAAAAATTTGCCGCACATCCAGTCCATCGTGCGATCGGTCAGCGTCTCCATTCAAGTTGGTGGGGGTATCAGGACTCTGGATACGGTCCGGCAGTATCTGGACGCCGGTATATCGCGCGTGGTGCTCGGCACCGCAGCACTTACGAATCGAACGTTTCTCGAAGAGGCCTGTAGGGAATTTCCTCACCGGGTCCTTCTCGGGCTCGATGCTAAGGATGGTCGAGTAGCAGTCAAGGGCTGGACGGCTGTGTCGGAAGTCAAAGCGATAGAGCTCTTGCAAGAGCTCTCGGACTGTTCGATTGGGGCGGTAATCTACACCGACATCGCACGAGACGGGATGCTCAACGGACCGAATCTGTCCGCTCTACAAGAAGTCGTTGAATGTTCGCCATTCCCGGTGATTGCTTCAGGAGGCATTACCAGCTTGGAGGATCTGCGAGCGGTGCAATCCCTCGGGACCCAGATCGAAGGAGCGATTGTTGGGAAAGCGTTGTACGATGGCAAGTTAGACTATCAGGCTGCCATATCCGCTCTAAACTCCCACTCTTCTGCCGGTCGCCATGCTGACTAAGCGCATCATTCCATGTCTAGACGTCAAAGCAGGTCGTGTGGTCAAGGGCGTCAGCTTTGTCAATCTTCGCGATGCTGGTGATCCGGTTGAAGCTGCGGTGGGATACGATCGTGAGGGAGCGGATGAACTCTGCTTTCTCGATATCACGGCCTCGCATGAAAATCGGAAGACGATCATTGATGTGGTTGAGCGGACCGCTGCCCGGGTTTTTATGCCGGTGACAGTCGGCGGCGGGGTGGGGACGCTTGACGATATCCGGGCCTTGTTGAATGCCGGAGCCGATAAGGTGAGCATCAATACTGCAGCTGTCCGACGACCTGAGTTTGTCAAAGAGGCCGCTCAACGATTTGGCACCCAATGCATTGTTGTGGCTATCGATGCCAAGCGCTCCACGCCTGGCCGCTGGGAGGTCTTCACGCATGGTGGCCGCACGGCAACCGGAATCGACGTCGTCGAATGGGCCGCACGGATGGAGCAGTATGGTGCCGGGGAGATCCTATTGACCAGTATGGACCAGGATGGCCAACAGACGGGGTATGACTTGGATCTCACCGCTACAGTATCGGGAGCCCTGTCCATCCCGGTGATTGCGTCGGGTGGAGTCGGGACGCTAGAGCATCTGTACGATGGGTTTGTGAAGGGGAAAGCCG
>JAAUPT010000321.1 GCA_012032965.1 Nitrospira sp. | reverse complement strand
CGACGATCGAGTTTTCTTCCGATGGATGCCAGCCAGCTCGGATCCGTCCTTCCTGAACGAAGTGATCGAGGCGGTCATAGCTGCAGGGCCGGCACCATAACATTCCCGACACGGTAGGCTACGCAGTCCCACAGGAATTCGGGGCCCTGATCAAGGGAATTTGCGACAAAGTTCCCAATGCCAACCAGGCAGTGATTTCTGTCCATTGTCACAACGACCTGGGTGTCGCAGTCGCGAACAGCTTGGCGGCCATTATCAATGGGGCCGGTCAAGTGGAATGTACAATCAACGGCATTGGGGAGCGGGCGGGGAATACGTCGTTGGAAGAAATAGTCATGGGCCTCCGGACCAGGAAAGATTTCTATCAAGCCGATACCGGAATCAGGACGGAAGAAATTGCAAAGACCAGCCGCTTGGTCAGCAAGATCACGGGCATGGTCGTCCAACCCAACAAAGCGATCGTGGGGGCTAACGCCTTTGCCCATACGTCAGGTATTCACCAGGACGGCTTACTCAAAGACAAGACGACCTACGAAATCATGCGACCGGAATCCATCGGATTGGTTGAGAGTCAGATGGTGATGGGAAAGCTCTCGGGTCGGCACGCTTTTCGTCAGCGCTTGGAAGAGTTGGGGTATAAGCTCAGTGAGGAAGAGGTGAACCATGCCTTTGAGCGATTCAAAAAACTTGCTGATCAAAAGAAGGAGATTTTCGAAGAAGACCTCGAGGTCATCGTCTCTGAAGAGTTGTCGAAAATGGCCGACCGTATCGCGTTGAAGACACTGCGAGTCTCGAGCGGAACGAACCAGATTCCAACCGCCACGGTAGAGCTGGAGGTCGATGGCAGGGCCGTTGCTCAAACTGGAACAGGTGACGGACCGGTGGATGCTGTCTATCGCACGATTGCGGCGATCACGCAGACCAAGAGCAAGCTGCTGATGTATGTGGTGAAAGCGATCACCGGCGGGACGGATGCACAGGGCGAAGTTTCGGTGCGGGTTCAAGAGGATGGCCGGACAGTTACCGGGCATGGAGCCGATACCGATATCATTACAGCCTCCGCTCGAGCCTATCTCAGTGCCTTGAACAAGCTCGCCTACCTCGCGATGAAACAGGCGCAAGGTGAGCAAAAGGTGAACTTGATTTAAAACGGATGCGCACGGTACAGTTTTTATTTTTTGAGCTGAATTGCTTCCTCGGAAGGGGGCTTGGGCGTGTGGAAGGTTGCGTTGGGGGATCGGCCGGAGTTTGTGGCCGGCGACCATACCCATTTGCGGGAGATCCTTCATCCTGCAAAATCCCCTCTCGAACTGGGGTATAGCCTTGCCCACGGAAGATTGAGCCCAGGGCAACGTTCGAAACGGCATATCCTGACCTCGTCCGAGGTCTACTATTTTATCTCCGGGCAAGGGCGATTCACGATCAATGACCATGTCACGCTGATCGAAGCCGGGCTGACGGTCTATGTTCAGCCTGGAGGGGAGCAGTTTCTCGAAAATACGGGAGAAGTCGATATTGAGTTCCTCTGTCTGGTTGATCCAGCCTGGCGGGAAGAAGATGAATCAATATTGGAGTAGGCCATAGGGTGATTCATGGGTCGATTGAAGGATCGAAAGGAGCAGCCGTGAAGGCCAAGATAGCGGTATTAGCCGGCGACGGAGTCGGGCGTGAGATCGTTCCTGAAGCCGTAAAAGTCCTCAAGGTGATCGCCCAGAAATACGGACATACGTTCGAATTTGCAACGGCCGATATCGGTGGGCAGGCGATCGATAAGTTCGGCGTGCCGTTGCCGAACGATACCTTGGCACTTGCCAAACAAAGCGACGCAGTCTTATTGGGAGCGGTGGGAGGCCCTCGCTGGGAGAGTTTGGAATACAGTCTCAGGCCGGAACGCGCGCTCTTAGGTATTCGGGAAGCTTTGGGGCTCTATGCCAATCTAAGGCCGGCTAAAGTGTATTCCAACCTGGTGGATGCCTCCACACTGAAACGCGAGGTCGTCGAAGGGATCGATATCCTCGTGATCCGCGAACTCACCGGTGGAATCTACTTCGGCAAGCCAAAAGGCATTGAAAAACTGCCGAACGGGCAAGAACGAGGGGTCAATACGGAAGTCTATACTACGGATGAAGTTCGACGCATTGCTCAAGTCGCATTCGAAGCGGCACGGAAACGGCGCAAGAAGGTGACCTCCGTTGATAAGGCGAATGTGTTGGAGTCCTCTGAGCTGTGGCGCAAGGTTGTTATCGATGTGCACGCGTCCTATCCAGACGTTGAATTGGGGCATATCTACGTTGATAACGCCGCGATGCAATTGGTGCGCAATCCAAGACAATTCGATGTATTGCTCTGCAACAACATGTTCGGAGACATTCTCAGCGATGAAGCCGCGATGCTCACCGGTTCAATCGGGATGTTGCCCTCGGCCAGCATCGGGGCTAAGGTTGGTCTGTTTGAACCGATTCACGGAAGTGCTCCGGACATTGCAGGCAGAAATATCGCCAACCCCATTGCGACCATCGCGTCGACGGCGATGATGTTGTCGTACGCATTTCAACTTGAGAAAGAAGCCGAAACCATCGAGCAAGCTATTGTGAAAACCCTTGATCTCGGTTATCGAACCAAGGACATTCAGAGCCCAGGCGCACAGATCGTCGGGACTGTTGAGATGGGCGATGCGATCGTCAAAAACCTCAGCTAGCCATCGATCCCCAGGTATGGCTCCCATTCTTTCCACATGGACGATCAGTACATTGGCCGGTAACGGCACATCCGGCTTCTCAGGAGATGGCGGACCTTCGGCTCTGGCATGCCTGAATGAACCGAAAGGTGTCGCTCTCGATGGCCATGGCAATGTGTACGTAGCGGACTCGGAAAATCACGTCGTTCGAAAAATTGATCGAGCGACTGGGGTTATTTCGACGGTCGCAGGCATGCCAGTCCATGAAGATGAGGATTTGGCCGAGCCGCAAAACACCGCACCAAAGGTGACCGAGGAGGATCCTCTCGGCGACGATGGTCTTGCGGAGGCACGCAGGTCATCGTACACCCAACACACGGATTTGAGTGGAACGGTCCGGTATTGGGCGAATGGGACATCGTCCACAAAGCGATACGGAGGAGATGGGGGACCAGCGCTGAGTGCATGTCTCAACTTCCCGAATGCGGTGGCTGTGGGCCGAGAAGGCAATGTCTATATCGCCGATACTATGAATCATAGAGTCCGGATGGTCGAGGCGGCGACTGGGGTTATTTCAACGCTGGCTGGGACCGGTCAAGCCCGATTCTCCGGTGACGGGGGGCCTGCCAATCAGGCGACTCTCAATGAACCAGCCGCTCTGATCATCGATGAAAAACACAGACTTTATATTGCCGACCAATCCAACCATCGCATACGGGTGGTTGACCTGAACACCGGTCTGATTCAGACTATCGCTGGAACAGGAGCCGCGACATACGATGGAGATGGGAAGCCCGCGGTTGATGCAGCCCTCGCTGGGCCTGGTGGTATGACTCTGGCAGATGACCGATTGTATATTGCC